>CAMLRH010000130.1 GCA_946482375.1 uncultured Caulobacteraceae bacterium
ACCTCTCCGCCCCTGATCACCAGGTCGTACGACCGCTCCATGAAAACCTCCGCTGGAACAGATGTTTGAATGCTCCGCCCCTCTCGAAACGGGGTCAAGCATCTCCTAAGGGCAGGGCGCGTAAGTGATTGACGTTCACGTGAACTGGCGCTGCGCTGCACAACGAACTATACGGGTGCGACCGTCGGGACTTTCAAACGACTGTTTGACTTCAGGGAGAGCGCGCGCATGCGTGAAGCCGTCATCGTTTCTTACGCCCGTACGGGCCTGGCCAAGTCCGGGCGCGGCGGTTTCAACAACACCCATGGCGCGGCCATGACCGGCCACTGCATCCAGCACGCCGTCCAGCGCGCCGGCCTCGACGGCTCGGAAGTCGAGGACGTGGTCATCGGCTGCGGCGGTCCGGAAGGCGCCACCGGCCACAACGTCGGCCGTAACGCCGCGCTCTGGGCCGGCCTGCCGGTCACCGCGTCGGGCACCACGCTGAACCGCTTCTGCTCGTCGGGCCTGAACGCCATCGCCATCGCGGCGAACTACATCCGCAACGACGGCGCGCAGGTCGCGGTCGGCGGCGGTGTCGAGTCGATCTCGCTGGTGCAGATGGGCGGCCACATGAACCGCCACCACATCACCGAAGAGAAGCTGATGCAGACGCATCCGGCGCTCTGGATGGCGATGATCGAAACCGCCGACATCGTGGCCAAGCGCTACAACGTCAGCCGCGAGTACCAGGACGAGTACTCCCTGCGTTCGCAGCAGCTGATCGCCAAGGCCCAGGCCAACGGCATCTTCAACGACGAAATCGTCCCGATGCCGGTCAAGATGCGCAAGCTCGACAAGGCGACCGGCCAGGAGTCGATCGTCGACTACGTGGTCGACAAGGACGAGTGCAACCGCCCCGACACCACGCTTGAGGGCCTGCAGTCGCTGCAGCCCGTGCGCGGCGAGGGCAACTTCATCACCGCCGGCAACGCCTCGCAACTGTCCGACGGCGCCGCCGCGGTGGTGCTGATGGAAGCCAAGGAAGCCGAGCGTCGTGGCCTGACCCCGCTGGGCGCCTTCAAGGGCTTCGCCGTCGCCGGCTGCGAGCCCGACGAAATGGGCATCGGCCCGGTCTTCGCCGTGCCGCGCCTGCTCGAGCGCCACGGCCTGAAGGTCGACGACATCGACCTGTGGGAACTGAACGAAGCCTTCGCCTCGCAGTGCCTCTACAGCCGCGACCAGCTCGGCATCGACCCCGACAAGTACAACGTCAACGGCGGCTCGATCGCCATCGGCCACCCGTTCGGCATGACCGGCGCGCGCCTCGCGGGCCACCTGCTGCTGGAAGGCAAGCGCCGGGGCGCCAAGCTCGGCGTCGTGACCATGTGCATCGGCGGCGGCATGGGTGCGGCGGGCCTGTTCGAGATCTTCTAAAGACCTGATCCTTCTCCCGTAGAGAAGGGAAACTGAAATGACGGGTTTCCGGGTCTTGCGCTCGGGAACCCGTTTCCATATTCGCTGCTTTACGCGCCCGTGGGGCGGTCTGATTCGGAGACCTGCATGAAGACCCGGGCCGCTTTCGCCTTCGCCGCCGCGCTGGCCGCGCTCATCGCCGTGGCCCTGCCGTTCCCGCGCGACGCCGACGCCGGGGCCGCCCACGCCGCGGCCCCGCCCTTCACCTTCGGCGGTTAGCCGCCTCCGCGCGGCCACTGATCGGCCCGCGCCGCGCAGCCCTTCAAGGTCTCGCCGTCCACCGTCACCGTCGCCGCGTAGGGATAGCGGTTGTCCGACATGCCGTCGGAGCAGGCGGCCTGGGGCTCCAGCCGGATGGTCAGCCCGCGCGCGTTCCACACCGCCACGTCGCCGTTGATGGTCGGCCCGGCGTTGGCGACGACGAGGTCCGGGTGATCGGGCCGCTGCAGGGTGATCTTGTCGCCGATCCGCACACCCCAGAACGGCTCGGTGCCGGTCAGCCGCATGCCGGCGCGGTAGTCATTGGCGGGTCCATGGGCGACCGGGCTTTCGCCGGGCTCGGCTGCCGGCGTCTCGGTCTCGTTGGTGGCCGGCGGCAGCATCGTGGGGGCGCCGCCGTCCGGCAGCGACGCGTCAGGCAGCGCGGTCTGCGGCGGGTTCACAGCATCGTTCTGGGCGGCGTCCGGCTGGCAGGCCCACAGCAGCAGGGCCGGGGCGATCAGGGCAAGGCGGCGCATGACGGGCTCCATGGGTTAGAGTGGACGCAATGAGTCGGGTCGGACCCTTCACCTTCTACGAGTTCTTCGCCGGTGGCGGCATGGCGCGGCTGGGCCTGGGCCAAGCGTGGCAATGCGTCTTCGCCAACGACTTCGACCCGGTGAAGGTTGCCGCCTACCGCGCCAACTTCAACGGCGACCACCTGCACGAAGGTGATGTCTGGGCGCTGGAGGCGGCCGATCTGCCCGGTCAGGCCGACCTCGCCTGGGCCTCCAGCCCCTGCCAGGACTTCAGTCTCGCCGGGACGCGAGCGGGTTTGAAGGGCGGCCGTTCCTCGGCCTTCTTCGGCTTCTGGCGGCTGATCGAGGCGCTGAACGGCGAAGGCCGCGCCACACGCCTCGTCGTCATCGAGAACGTCACCGGCCTCCTCACCTCGCACGGCGGCAAGGACTTCGAAGCCCTCTGCCGGGCGCTGGCAGCGCAGGGCTATCGCTTCGGCGCGCTGGAGATCGACGCAGCCCGCTTCACGCCGCAGTCGCGGCCGCGCGTTTTCGTCGTCGCCGCACGAGAGCCGCGCCCTGACCTCATCGGCGACAGCGTCTTCCATACGCCCGGTGTCCGAGCGGCTTTCGAGGCCTTACCTGCGGAGCTGCGGAAAAGCTGGTGCTGGTGGCGTCTGCCTACGCCGCCAGCGCGCAACACCGACCTCGCGGCGATGCTGGAGGCCGACGCTCCTTGGCGGGCCGAGGAGGACACCGCCCACCTGCTATCGCTGATGAATCCGCTCCATCGCGCCCGGCTGACGAAGGCTTCCCGCGTCGTGGGCGCCGTCTTTCGCCGCACACGCGCGGACGGTCAGCGGGCGGAGGTGCGCACCGACGGGCTCGCCGGGTGCCTGCGCACGCCGCGCGGCGGCTCCTCGCGTCAGACCATCGTTGTGGCGGAGGACGGACGGGTCCGCTCGCGCCTGCTCACCGGTCGCGAGGGCGCGCGGCTGATGGGCCTGCCGGACAGCTACATCCTTCCCGCCCGCACCACGGCCGCCCTGCATGTCGTCGGCGACGGGGTAGCCGTGCCGGTGGTCCGCTGGCTCGCCGAACACCTGCTGGAGCCGCTCCTGGCGCGCCCCGCCGTGATGGCTGCCGAGTAAGCGCCTTCAGTTTCTCTGGCTTAACGCCGCGCGTTCGCCCGCTTAAGGTCGCCGCCAAAGGCTCTGACAGAGAGACGCGACCGATGCCGGACACCTATGACGCCGCGCGCTACAAGCGGGCTGGCCGGGGCAAGATCTTCGACTCCATCCTCGACACCATCGGCGACACGCCGCTGGTGCGCCTGCCCCACCTCACCGCCGAGATCCGCCCCAAGGGCGAGGTCGTCGCCAAGCTGGAGTTCTTCAACCCGCAGGCCTCGGTGAAGGACCGCATCGGAGTCGGCATGATCGAGTGGCTGGAGGCCAACGGTCACCTCAAGCCCGGCGGCACGGTCGTTGAGCCGACCAGCGGCAACACCGGCATCGCGCTCGCCTTCGTGGCCGCGGCCAAGGGCTACAAGTGCGTGCTGGTCATGCCCGACAGCATGTCGCTGGAACGGCGCAAGATGCTGCTGATCCTGGGCGCCGAGCTGGAGCTGACGCCGGCCGAAAAGGGCATGCGCGGCGCCGTCGCCCGCGCCCAGGAAATCCTGCGCGAGCGTCCCGGCGCGGTCATGCCGCAGCAGTTCGAGAACCAGGCCAACCCGCTGATCCACCGCGTCTCGACGGCCGAGGAAATCTGGAACGACACCGGCGGCCGCGTCGATGCGGTGGTCTCCGGCGTCGGCACCGGCGGCACCATCACCGGCGTCGGCCAGGTGCTGAAGGCCCGCAAACCCTCGGTGCGGATGGTGGCGGTGGAGCCGGAAGCCTCTCCCGTGCTCTCCGGCGGCCAGCCGGGCGCGCACAAGATCCAGGGTATCGGCGCGGGCTTCGTGCCGGGCATCCTCGATCGCGGCGTCATCGACGAGGTGATCCAGGTCTCCAACGACGACAGCTTCGACATGGCCAGGCGGGTGGCGCGGCTCGACGGCATTCCCGTCGGCATCTCGTCGGGCGCGGCGCTGACGGCGGCCTTCAACCTCGCTCTGCGCGACGACATGGCCGGCAAGCTGGTCGTCGCCATCATCCCGAGCTTTGCCGAGCGCTACCTGTCGACGGCGCTGTTCGACGGGCTGTGACCGACGTCTACGGCCCGGAGAAGCGCTCGGCGGTGATGCGCCGGGTCAAGAGCCGAGACACCACGCCTGAGAAGACGGTCCGCCGCCTGCTGACGAAGCTGGGCGCCCGCTACCGGCTGCACCGCGCCGACCTGTCGGGAAAGCCCGACATCGTCATGCCGGGGCGGAGGCTCGTCCTCTTCGTCCACGGCTGCTTCTGGCACGGCCACGACTGTGCGCGCGGCAGCCGGGTGCCCAGGGCCAACCGCGACTACTGGACCGCCAAGGTCGCCCGCAACCGGGCCCGCGACGAGGCCGCGCGCGAAAAGCTCACGGCCGCGGGCTGGCGGGTGGAGACGCTGTGGGAGTGCGAGCTGAAGGACCAGGCGGCGGTGGAGAAAAGGTTGGCCGCGTTACTTCTCCCTTCCCCCTCGAGGGGGGAAGGGCCGGGGATGAGGGTGTGAGCAGAGAGTTGAATGGCAAGCGCCGGTGGGCTCAGCGCCAAACGGAGCCCCTCGTCCAGACTGAGCGGCTACACCCTCCACCCTGCCCTCCTCCCCTCGAGGGAGGAGGGTTCTAAGCCGCCTTCGTGAAGGTGTTCTCGCCAGAGACGACGGCCTCCAGCACGGCGTAGAGCTGCGCCGGTTCGATGGGCTTGCCGACGTAGCCGTTCATGCCGGCGGCGAGGCAGGCGTCCCAGTCCTTGGCCGTGGCCGAAGCGGTGATGGCGATCACCGGGGTGTCGCGGTTGGGCCCCGGCGTGGCGCGCAGGCGCCGCGTGGCCTCGCGACCGTCCATGTCGGGCATGTAGACGTCCATCAGCACCACGTCGAAGGGCTCGGCGGCCAGCCGTTCCAGCCCTTCCTCGGCCGAGGCCGCAAGCTGGGCGGTGACGCCGAGCGGGGCCAGCACCAGCGAGATCGCCTGGCGGTTCACGGCGTGGTCGTCGACGACGAGCACCCGGGCCTCGACCACGGCCGGCGCCTGCTCCGGGGCGGGGGCTTCGGTCTCTTCGAGAGTCAGGGCCAGGGTGAAGGTCGCGCCCTTGCCGGCGGCGCTGGCGACGGTGAGGTCGCCTTCCATCAGGCGGGCGAGCTGGCGGCTGATGACGAGGCCGAGCCCCGAGCCGCCGTGCTTGCGCGCCGCGCCCGGGTCGAGCTGGTCGTAGGGGGTGAAGAGGCGGACGATCTGGTCCGGCGTCATGCCGGGGCCAGTGTCCTCCACGGCGATCGAGACGGCCCCGTCCGGCCCGCTCTTCAGCCGCACGGTGACGGCGCCCTCCTGCGTGAACTTGATGGCGTTGGAGAGCAGGTTGTTGAGCACCTGGCGCAGCCGCGTCGGGTCGCCGGCCACCCACTGCGGCAGGCTCGCGGCGCCTTCGAGCCGCAGACGCAGGCCCTTGGCCACCGCCTGCGGCTTCCACATGCAGATGACCTCGGCGACCGTGCGGCGCAGGTCGAAGGGCACGTTCTCGACGCTCATGCGGCCGGCTTCCAGCCGCGACAGGTCGAGCATGTCGTTGAGCAGGGTGCGCATCATCTGGCCGGCATGGCCGATCAGTTCGGCCTGGCTGCGGGCGCTGGCGCCGGCGGCGGTGCGTTCCAGCTCGTTGGCGCCGGCCAGGATCGCGCTGATGGGGGTGCGCAGCTCGTGGCAGATCATGGCCACGAAGGCGGACTTGGCGTCGACGGCCGCTTCGGCTTCGAGGCGGCGGCGTTCGGACTCGGCCATCGCCTCGCGCTCGGCGTTGCGCGCCTCCTCGGTGGTCAGCCAGGCGGCCAGCACGTTGAAGACGATGACGGCGACGGCGAAGATCATGCCGCCCATTTCCGCCGTCGAGGTCTGCCCCAGATCGAGCAGCGGCATGAGAGCCAGGAAGAATATGAAGGGCATGGATGAGACGAGGAAGGCCATCCGCGAGCCGCTGTTGATCGCCACCATGTTGGCCAGCGAGCTCGCCATCACCGCGATACCGAGCGCGGGTCCGTATTCGCCACCGTAGACCCACAGCACCGGGCCAAGGCTGCCCGACACCAGGGCGGACGGGACGTAGAGCGAAATGGCGGTGAGGGTGGCGACCACGGGTGTCTGCGGCGGCGTCTTCAGCAGCCAGCGGTTCATCGCCAGTTCGAGCAGCTGGGCGCCGATATAGACCGCCAGCCAGATCCAGGCCTGCCACCACCCGAAGATGACGTGCAGGCCGAGCGCGACCAGCGTCACGGCCATGAACCTGAGCGGCATGTGACGCCTGCGCCCCCGCGCAGCCGCCAACAGCCCGTATCTGTCGGTGTTGTCCGACATGACGCCCCGTTTCCCCTGATTACCCGAACAAGGTTACCGGGCGGTCCCTAACAGACGCTGAAAGAACGACGATTTCTCAATAGTAAATCCACATTAAGAAAAAGGCCCGGCGTTTCCACCGGGCCTTCAAGCATAGTTTCGTGCTTACAGAGACTTATGCAGCCTTCGCCTTGCCGAAACGGCCGTAGAAGGTCTCCCCATTCTGGGCCATCTCGCGCAGAAGCTTGGGCGGCGCGAACCGAGACCCGTATTTTTCTGTCAACTGGTCGCAAGTCTCGACGAAGTTCTTCACGCCGACCGAGTCGATCAGGCTGATCGGGCCGCCGGTCCAGGGCGCGAAACCCCAGCCCAGGATGGCGCCGACGTCGGCGTCACGCGGGTCGGTGACCACGTTCTCCTCGAAGCAGCGCGCCGCCTCGACCGCCTGGCGATAGAGGAGCCGGGTGCGGATCTCCTCGATCAGCGCCTTGTCGGCGTCGGCGGTCTTGACCGGGGCCAGTTCCGACAGGCCCGGCCACAGACGCTTCCCGCCGTCCGCCGGATAGTCGTAGAAGCCCTTGCCGTTCTTGCGGCCGTAACGGCCGAGATCGACGACCATCTTGGAGATCAGGGTGTCGACCGGGCCGGCGACATACTGGTCGCCGAGGTCCTTCCTTGTCGCTTCCCGGACCTTGTGGGCGAGGTCCAGCGCCACGTCGTCGTTCATCTCCAG
>CAMLRH010000131.1 GCA_946482375.1 uncultured Caulobacteraceae bacterium
CTCGACGCCTGGGACGGCTATCCGCCGGCCCGCGAGCGCGTCTACGCGGCGATGAAGGCGGCCAAGGCGACGCCGGTGGTGCTGTCGGGGGACAGCCACGCCTTTTGGGCCAACAACCTGCATGATGCGGGCGGCCAGCGTGTGGCGGTGGAGTTCGGCACAACTGGCATCACCAGCCCGGGCGTCGGCGCGATCCTCGCCGGCGCGCCGCTGGACCAGGGGTTGATGGAGCGCGCCAAGGAGGTCGTCTTCACCGACCAGGCGGCCAACGGCTTTGTGGTGCTGACGCTGACGCGCGAGACCGCGATCGCCGAGATGGTGGCGGTCTCGACGGTGTTTTCGCCGGAGTACCAGAGCCGCACGCTGAAACGCTTCCGCGCCGATGCGGCAGATGGCGGCGTAGGCGCGGTTTCGGAGATTTCGTAAGTCGTTCACCCTATTTTAGAGCGACGCAGCGAGGTTCGCGCGCAAGATGCAGCTGCCGCTACACCGACCGCCGACCCTGAGCCTCGTCGTGCCCGTGCACAACGAGACGGGCTCCATCGACCCGTTCCTCGACCGGACGATCCCGGTGCTGAAAGGTCTGGCGAAGAACTTCGACTACGAAATCGTCTTCGTCGACGACGGCTCGACCGACGCCACGCTGGCCGAGCTGCTGGCGGCGCGGAAGGCCAATCCGCGGGTCAAGGTCGTCGCCCTCTCGCGCAACTTCGGCAAGGACACGGCGCTGGCCGCGGGCCTGGCGCACGCCACCGGCAAGGGCGTTATCCCGATGGATGTCGACCTGCAGGATCCGCCCGAGGTCATCCCGGAGATGTACGCCCACTGGCGCGCCGGCTTCGACGTGGTCAACGCCAAGCGCGCCGACCGCTCCTCCGACACCTGGCTGAAGCGGACGACGTCGCGGGCCTTCTACCGCGTCTTCAACAAGATGGCCGACCGGCCGATCCTGGAGGATGTCGGCGACTACCGGCTGCTCGACCGCCGGGTGATCGACGTCATCAACCAGTTCCCCGAGCGCGCCCGCTTCATGAAGGGCTTGTTCTCGTGGGTCGGGTTCTCGCACACCACGGTCGAGTACCAGCGCGAGGAGCGCTTCGCCGGGACGACCAAGTGGAAGTACTGGAAGCTGTGGAACTTCGCCGTCGACGGCATCACAAGCTTCACGACCGTGCCGCTGAAGATCTGGACCTACATCGGCGCCTTCGTCGCCTTCCTGGGCTTCGCCTTCGCGGTCTATCTGATCATCCGAACGATGGTGCTGGGCGTCGATACGCCGGGCTACGCCTCGATCATGGTGGCGGTGCTGGGGCTGGGCGGCATGAACCTGCTGTCCCTTGGCGTCATCGGCGAATACCTCGGCCGCACCTACACCGAGGTGAAGGGCCGGCCGCTCTATATCGTCGACAAGACCTTCGGCTTTGACAAAGCAACCCTTCCCCCTCGAGGGGGGAAGGGCAGGGTTGGGGGTGTGGCCGCCGCGTCGGGGCGAAAGGCGCCGTAGGGCTCAGAGCCTCACGCGCGCAATCGCCGTCTCCCTGCCCTCACCCCCATCCCCGACCCTTCCCCCCTCGAGGGGGAAGGGAGGGCGCGAAGGCCCAGACCTTGGAGAGCACAAAGGTGGCGGGCGGCACCAGCGCCACCACGACCAGAAGGCTCGCCCAGAAGGGCCAGCCCAGCCGCACGGTCAGCCCGTAGACGATGGCCTGGTTCAGGATGAACCCCGCCACGGCCAACACGCAGAATTTCAGAAAGGCGCGCAGCCGCCAGGGCTCCACCCGGAACGTCACGACGGCGTTGCCGAGGTAGGAGACGCACAGCGCCACGCAGAAGGCCACCGTGTTGGCGGTGAGCGGCGCCATGCCGAGCCAGCGGGCGGCGGACAGGGCGACGATCACATGGGTGACGCTGGCCGCTACGCCGATGACGGCGAACCAGGGCAGCTCCCTGCGGACGCTCATCCCTTGCGGCCGATGATGACGATGGAGAGGCCGAAGGGCAGCGAACCGCGCTTGAGCCAGGCCGCCTCCGAAGCGAACAGCTTTTCGAGGATGGCGTTCACCGGCTTCGACGGCATGGCGTCGTCGGCGGCCTTCGAGCCGGTGATGTTCTTCAGGATGCGCACCGCCGCCGCCGGCAGGAAGAGGAGCGAATTGAAGTAGCTGGCGCGGCGGACCGTCAGGCCCGCGTCCTCGAACAGCTTCACCATCTCCTTGCGGGTATAGCGGCGCTTGTGGTGGTGCAGCTCGTCGTGGTGGCTCCACATCCACTGGTAGGCCGGCACGGTGGCGATCAGCCAGCCTCCGGGGACCAGCAGGCTGGTCAGCGCCCTGACCGCGCCCTCGTCGTCGTCGACGTGCTCGATGACGTCGAAGCAGGCGACCGCGTCGAAGCTTTCGGGCTGGTAGGGCAGGCCGTCGGGCAGGAGGCCGTGGTCGACCTGCACGCCCCAATGCTCGGCGACATACTGGCGCGACGGCTCGTCCGGCTCCATCGCCCGCACGGTCCCGAAGCGGCTGAGCAGGCGCAGGTTGCCGCCCGCGCCGCAGCCCGCCTCCAGGATGCGCGCATTCTCAGGCAGGCCGAGGTCGCCGATCAGCGTCGACAGGATCTGCCGGCGCCCGGCGAACCACCAGTGGTCCTGCTCCAGCGCCTGTATGCGCTCGTAGATGACGCGTTCCATGAGCCGCACGCCTAGCCGAAACAGGTTACCGGCGCACCAACGGCGTTAACCGTGAACCATTTGGTCACAGCTTCGGCTATAGCGACGGTTCGTGGCCCGCGACTTGAAACTCTTCCACACCATCCCGCCGCTGCTGGTTCCGGCGCTGGCGGCGGTCATCATGTATGCGGTGGTGCTGTTCGCGGGGCAGGTGCTCTACGACGCCGACACCTTCTGGCACATCGCCGCCGGCGAACTGATGCTGGACACCCGCCAGGTCATCCACACCGACCCCTTCTCGCACACCATGCCGGGCAAGGAGTGGCAGACCCACGAGTGGTTCTCCGAAATCCTGATGGCGCTGTCGTACAGAGCCGGTGGCTGGAACGGCGTGGTTATGCTGGGCGGCGTCGCGGCCGGCGCCGCGGCGGCCATGATCGCGGCCTGGGTGTCGCGCTTCGCCCCGCCGCTGACGACGCTGGTCGCCGTGATCCTCGGGCTCGGCACGCTGGTGCCGAGCCTGCTGGTCCGCCCGCACATGCTGGCCATGCCGCTGATGGTGGCCTGGGTCATCGCGCTGTTGCTGGCGCGGGAAAAGGACCGCGCCCCGCCGCTCTGGCTCATCCCGGCGATGACGCTGTGGGCCAACCTGCACGGCTCCTACGTCTTTGGCCTCGCGCTGCTCGGACCGTTCGCGCTGGAGGCGCTGATCGCCGCGCCGCGCGCGAAGTGGTTCGACGTCATCTGGCGCTGGGGGCTGTTCGGTCTCGCCTGCCTGTTCGCGGCGCTGGTCACCCCGCACGGACTGGAGGGGCTGATCCATCCCTTCCAGCTGATGACCATGACGAGCCTGCCCGACATCGTCGAATGGCGCCCGCTCGACTTCTCCAAGGCCAAGGCCGCCGAAGCCGCCATCATCGCGGTGATCTTCGTCGCCATGACGCGCGGCGTGCGCGTGCCGATCGTGCGGCTGGGCGTCCTGCTCCTCCTGCTGCACATGGCCTTGCAGCACACCCGTCACGTGGTGCCGCTCGGCCTCGTCGCTCCGCTGCTGTTAGCCGAGCCCATCGGCCGGGCGGTGGCGGACGGCTACGAGGGCGGGCTCGCCAAGCGCATGAAGCCGATCCTCGTCGCGGCCCTCGTCGGCCTGATCGCCGTGACGGCGGTTCGTTTCGCCAATCCGCTGGTCCGCAAGGACGGCTACCACGCGCCGATCTCGGCCTTCGAGGCCGTGCCCGCCGACCTGCGCGACAAGCCGGTGCTGAACAGCTACGGCCTGGGCGGCTACCTGATCTTCAAGGGCGTAAAGGTGTTCATCGACGGCCGTGCCGACATGTACGGCGACGCCTTCACCAAGCGCTACCTGACCATCGCGCGGGGCAACACCGCCGAGCTCGACAAGGCCATCGAGGAGTTCGACATCCAGTGGATGTTCCTCGACAGCAACGCCATCCTGATCCGCATCATGGAGCAGAAGCCGGGCTGGCGGCGGCTGCACAAGGACGGCGTCGCCACGATCTACGTCCGCGACGACTACGGCCGCTCGGTGAGGGCGCCGTCCTCCACGACCCGGTAGAAGCACGATCGGAAGCCGACGTGGCAGGCGCCGCCGTCGCCCTGCGGCAGCACCTTCAAGAGCACCGCGTCCTGGTCGCAGTCGACGCGAACCTCGACGACCTTCTGCACCTGGCCGGAGCTTTCGCCCTTCTTCCAGAGGCTGTTGCGCGAACGGCTGAAGTAGTGCGCCTCGCCGGTGTCGAGGGTGAGCCGCAGCGCCTGCGCGTTCATCCACGCCAGCATCAGCACCTCGCCCGTTTCCGCATGCTGAGCAACCGCCGCGACGAGGCCGCTGGCGTCGAAGCGCGGCGCCAGCACGGTCCCGCGTTCGAGGTCTTCGGTAGAGGTGGCGGTAGGAAACTCGGCCATGACGCCCTCATACACCCCTCCCCCTCGATGGGGGAGGGGCAGGGGTGGGGGTGTGGCCGCTGAGATGGGGCGAGAGGCGCAGATGGGCTCCGAGCCGACAGCGGCTCACCATCATCTCCCTGCACTCACCCCCATCCCCGGCCCTTCCCCCATCGAGGGGGAAGGGGGGTTATCCCTTCGCGAAATCCAGGAACCGCCGCTGCAGTTCCTTGTCGGTCTTGAAGACGCCGGTGAACTGGGTGGTGATGGTGCTGACGTGGCGGTGGTGGACGCCGCGGGTGGTCATGCACTGGTGGGCCGCGTCGATGAGGACGGCGACGCCGGCGGGCTTCAGGCTATCGGTAATGGCGTCGGCGATCTGCTGGGTCATCGTCTCCTGGGTCTGGAGACGTCGCGCGAAGATCTCGACGACCTTGGCCAGCTTGGAGATGCCCACGACCCGGTTCGTCGGCATGTAGGCGACGAAGGCCTTGCCGAGGAAGGGCGCCATGTGGTGCTCGCAGTGGCTCTCGACCTCGATGTCGCGCAGCATGACGATGTCGTCGTAGCCCTGCACGTCCTCGAAAGTGCGGTTGAGCTCCTTGGCCGGGTCGGCCTGGTAGCCGCTGAACCACTCGCCATAGGCGTCGACGACGCGCTTGGGGGTGTCGAGCACGCCTTCGCGGCGCGGGTCGTCGCCGGCCCAGGCGATCAGCGTGCGGACGGCCTCCATGGCCTCCTCGCGCGTCGGGCGCTTGATGGGCTCGAGGTCGTCGGCGATGCCGATCAGGTTACGATCGCGGCTCAAGGCGTCCATTTTGGCTTTGGTATCCCAGGGCTGAGTTGCGCCGGAGCGCCTCTCGCCCCGGAATTACGCGTGCCACCCTCCACAGCGAAGGCTGACCCGTGGCCTCGCCTTCTCCGCAAAGCTATATGGGGCAACCCTATCGCTCGACAACCTCTGCCGTTACGTCAAACCGCATGAACCTTCGCCTTTACGACACCATGACCCGCGACAAACGGGACTTCGTTCCCCGCGATGAGAGGCGGGTGACGATGTATGTCTGCGGACCGACGGTCTACGGCTATGCCCACATCGGCAACGCCCGGCCGGTGGTGGTCTTCGACGTGCTGTTCCGGCTGCTGCGCCACCTCTATGGCGAGGGCTCGGTGGTCTACGCGCGCAACGTCACGGACGTGGACGACAAGATCAACGCCAAGGCCGCCGCCGAGGGCGTCGACATCTCCGTCATCACCGACCGCTACTTCGCCGCCTACGAAGAGGACATGGGGGCGCTGGGCGCCCTGACGCCGACGATCCAGCCACGCGCGACGCAGCACATCGAGGCGATGCAGGCGCAGATCGCCAGCCTGATCCAGCGCGGCATGGCCTACGCCGAGCAAGGGCATGCGCTGTTCGACACCCAGGCCTACCCCGACTACGGCAAGCTGTCGGGCCGGCCGCTGGACGAGATGATCGCCGGCGCCCGCGTCGAGGTCGCGCCCTACAAGCGCCACCCTGCCGACTTTGTGCTCTGGAAGCCGTCGAAGCCGGGCGAGCCCGAGTGGGAGAGCCCGTGGGGGCCGGGGCGTCCCGGCTGGCACATCGAATGCTCGGCGATGATCGAGGCCAGGCTCGGCCTGCCCATCGACATCCACGGCGGCGGCATCGACCTCGTCTTCCCGCACCACGAGAACGAGCTGGCGCAAGGCGTCTGCGCCCACGGCGGCGGCGAGTTCGCCCGCTTCTGGATGCACAACGGCTTCCTCGACATGGCCGGTGAGAAGATGAGCAAGAGCCTCGGCAACGTGCTCATCCCGCATGACCTGCTGAAGGCGATCCCCGGCGAGGTGCTGCGCTGGGCGCTGCTGTCGGCGCATTACCGCCAGCCCCTCGACTGGACGGAGACGCTGATCGAGCAGTCGCGCGCCGCGCTCGACCGCTTCTACGGCGCGCTGCAGCGGGTGAAGGGGATCGCGGCGTCGGGTACGGAGGCGCCGGCCGGCTTCCTCGAAGCGCTGACCGACGACCTCAACACGCCCAAGGCCATCGCCGAGCTGTTCGGCCTAGCCAAGGCGCTGGAGACGGCCCACGGCGAAACGGAAAAGGCCCGGCTGAAAGGCGAACTCCTCGCCGCCGCCAACCTGCTGGGCTTCCTCGGCAAAGACCCCGACGTCTGGTTCGCCGGCGCCGCCGACGACGACCTCCGCGCCCAGGTCGAAGCCCTGCTCGAACAGCGGCTGGAGGCCAGAAAGGCCAAGGATTGGCCCACAGCCGACCGCATTCGGGAGCAATTGGATAGTCTCGGCGTAATCGTCATGGACGGCCCTCAAGGCGCGACCTGGCGGCTAAAGGAACCCGCGTAAGATGGCTGTGAAGCTTGAGCACCGCATCGGCATCCAGGCGCCGGCGGAGGTGATCTGGGAGAGCCTGATCGACGTCGAGGGCTGGCCGTCCTGGAGCCAGCTCTATCCGCGCGCAGCCGGCAAGGTGCGTATCGGCAGCACGCTGAGCCTCGACCTCGCGCTGCCTGGACAGTCGGTGCAGACCATCACGCCGACCATCCTCGACTGGGCGCCGGAGGATCACATCCACTGGACGACGCGCTCGCAGTTCGGGTTGCTGAAGACCGTCCGCTACCTCGAAATCGAGGTGCTGACGGAGACCGGCTGCATCTTCTCCAACGGCGAGGTCTACGACGGCTA
>CAMLRH010000132.1 GCA_946482375.1 uncultured Caulobacteraceae bacterium
AATGCGCCGGGCTCGTTGGTGCGGAAGCGGCCGTTGATGCGCAGTTCGCCCAGCGCCTTGTCGCCAACGGTGATCGGTTCGGCGGCGTAGCGGTTGATCTCGGCCACGGCCTGGGCGAGCGGGGTGTCGTTAAAGACCACCACGCCTTCGCGCCAACTGGTCTCGGTCGCCACGTCGGCGGCTGCGACGCTGACGACCGGCGTGGTGTTCGAGGCGACGAGCTGCTGGCCGGGCGCCAGGTCGCGTTCGCCCATCGGCAACGCGCGCCAGAGCGAGCCCTTCGCCGGTTCGACCTTCACCTTGCCCTCGAGCAGGGTGACCTTGACCTGCTTGCGGTCGAGGCGGACGTCGAAGGCGGTGCCGAGCGCCGTCACCTGCCGCGACCCGGCGGTGACGATGAACGGCCGCGCGGCGTTCCTGGCCACGTCGAACATCGCCTGGCCGGCGACCAGCGTCACGTCGCGGCGGCCAGCGGTGTAGTTCACGACCAGCCGGCTGCGGGTATTCAGCGTGACGACCGAGCCGTCCGAGAGGGTGACGCTGGTCCGCTCGCCAACCGCGGTCTGATAGACGCTCGGCGCGCCCCGCGGCAGCTCCATGGTGGCGAGGCTGGAGCCCTCCCCTCCCCGCTGCGTGTAGACGAAGCCGCCGACGGCGCTCAGCGCCAGCACCCCGGCCGCGATCCCGGCCGCGATGCGCCACGGCTGCGGCGCGGGTCTCAGCGTGCGGGCCTGGTCGCGCATGGCCCGCAGGCGAGGGCTCGTCGCATAGGCGTCCTTCAGGGCGGCGATGCCGGACTGCAGGCCGTCGAAAGCCTCGGCATGCGCGGGGTCCGCCGCGATCCACGCGGCGAAAGCTTCGCGGTCGGCCGCGGTGCACGACGCCGAGCGCAGCTTGATGTCCCAGTCGGCGGCCTGTTCGGCCAGCGTGCGAATGTGGGCCGGCGCGTTCACGGCCGCCGCTCCAGCATGAGGGCCGCGATATGGGCGTGCGCCTTGGCCATGTTGTTCTCGACCGTGCGCACGGCGATCCCCAGGCGACGCGCGATCTCGGCCTGCGGCAGCTGGTCGAAATGGTAGAGCAGGAACACGGCCCTGGTCCTCTCCGGCAGCGCCTCGAGCGCGGCGATGAGCTCGGCGACGGCGTCCTTACCGAGTAGGACGCGTTCGGGCGAGAAATCCACCTCCGCCGGCAGGTCTTCTTCGACCGGTTCGTGCGCGTCGGCGGCGCGGCGGGCGCCACGGCGGCGCCAGTCCTTCAGCACGTTGGCCGCGGCCTGGAAGAGATAGCCCTCGACGTTGGCGATGGCGGTGAGGTCCTGACGCGCCAGCCGCAGGAACACCTCCTGCACCAGGTCCTCGCGATCGGCGCCCGGCGGCATGCGCCGCTGGAAGAAGCTGAGCAGCGCGGGCCGATACCGGCGCGACCACTCCTCCAGCAGCCGCGCCTGCCGTTCATCCGCAACGATGTGGGCCGGCGCCCCGCTCATCCGTCCGCCTCACGTGTACGTGTGTGTACGCACGCAATTGGGCGGTGGGGGGCCGAAGAGTGTCAAGCAGAGGAAAGGCGACGACAGGGGTCGAGCCTGCCGCCGCCAGTTTTCCCGTCCGAAGGGGAAACGGGTCTTAGAATTCCTTGCGGATCGACAGTCCGATGAGCCGTGGGTCGAGCACGAAGACGTTGGTTGTCAGGCCCGTGTCGTCTGAATTGAGGAAGGCGTCGGTGATCGGCGTCTTGTCGAGCAGGTTCTTTGCGTAGAGCTCGATCTTCAGTCCGTCGTCAGGCCGCTCGATCCAGACCGACAGGTTGACGTTATACCAGCCATGCAGCTTGTCGTAGGGATCGGCATTGTAAACGCGATGCCATGACTGCGACTGCCAGTAGGCGTCACCGCGCACGGTCATCCGCCAGCCTTCAAGGATGTCCATGCCATACTGAGCGCCGATGTTCATCGTCCAGTGCGGCGCGTTAGGCAGTTCGTTGCCCGACAGGTCGGCCAGCAGGCCGGCGCCGCCATGCAGTTCGGGATAGTTATCGACGTTGTAGTCGCCGCCCAGAACTGGATCCTGTGGCTTCTCGTAGAGGGTAGACCCGAGGATTCCCCCGACGCCGCAGATGTTCCAGAAGTTGTACAGGCCCCAATCCGTGACCCCCAGGTACTCTTCGGCCACATGGGTCGGAACCACGCAATTCGAGGGCAGCTGGAACCAGGGCTTGAAGATCACATAGCCCGGATTGCTCTGCGTGCGATCCATGATGTCGATCGAGGTTTCGCCGTCTCCAATGCGGGTGTCGAGATAGCCCAGATTGGCGACGATCTGCAGGTTCGGCGACGGGACAATCAGGGTTTCGAATTCCAGACCCCAGACTTCAGCGTCAAAGTTTTCATTGACGGCCGTGCGGTCGCGAATTTGTGAAATCTGATAGTCCTTGTAATCGTAATAGAAGGCAGTGGCATTGAAGGTCATCGCCCCGCCCAGAAGCGTATTCTTGGCGCCAACTTCAAAGGCATCGACGAATTCGGGGTCGAAGGTCGGGCCGTATTCAACCGCATTTAGCTCGAGCACCGGGATGAAGCCGAAATTCGCGTACTGCTCGACCTCCGCTTCGGTCAGGATTCCGTAGTCGAGATAGTCCTGGATCTTGGCGAAGCCGGGGGTTGGCGGGTTTGCGCCGCCGCCCTTGTAGCCGCGCGAATAGAAGGCGTAGAGCATGGTGTCGTCGGTCCAGGCGAGGTCCGGCTTGAAATCGACCCCGAGACGTCCCGTCCATTCGCCCCATTCCTGGGCGATCGGCGCGCCCTCCGGGTAACCTTTGCTAACCGCGCCGGCCCCAAAGACACTGGGGGCGAGGAGGATCTGGCTGGGCACCGGAATGAAGGTCTTCTCGTCCCGCGTGTAACGCAGACCCGCCGTCAGCTTCAGCGCGTCGTTGACCTCCCAGTACAGCTCGCCGAACGCGGCCGACGACTCCAGTTCATAGGGGTTTTTCGAGCGGAAATAGTTGTGGCCCTCACCGTTGATGCTCTCCACCGGGTTCGGGTCGATGTAAGGACAGGCCGACAGCGGATCGGACGTGGGCACAGAGGGGCCAGACAGGAAAAAACCCGAGGTCCAGCACGTGCCCAGGTCCACCTCGCCGTTGATGGGCTGGTTGAACGGCTGCGTCAGGGCCAGCGCCGTGATGATGTTGTACATGATGTAGTAATCGACCAGAACATCGAAGGTCGTGTAGTTGGCGCCGATGCTGAAGTTGATCGGACCGTCGAAATCTGACTGCAGCCGGAATTCCTGACTGAACTGTTCGGCGCTGGCCTGGCTGATGTCGAAGCCGGCCAGAGTGTTGGAACAACCCAGCTGCGGATCGCAGAAGACCCCGCCCGGCGCCAGATCCGACCAGTCGGCCGCGGCCGGCGTCAACGCCGACGTGTCAGTGAACACCGGCACGGTATTGAAGCGGTTGAAATCCTGGAACGAATAGACCGAATCCTCGACGTAGGCCGTCTGCGAATAGAAGGTCAGGTCATCGTCGATGTCGAATTCAAGATTCAGCTCCAGCAGATCGGCCTTGGCCCGGTAGCGCGGGTCGCGGAACGAGGCGATAGAGCGCAGGTCGCTCGACTGCATCATGCCGTCGTAGGGATCCTGGAGCGCAAGCAGCGAGCGTGCTTCGCCGTCTTCGTAGCCGATCGGGAAGGTCGCGGTGCAGCCGCCGCCGCAGTCGTGGCCCAGCGCGATCATGCCGAAAATGAAGGGCAGTGAAAGGCCGTTCGGCGTGCCGAAGGCCATGTCGTCATAGAGATTGCCGCCCTTGCAGCCCTGGCCGAAGAGCGCCGGCCGCATTTGCACGCTGAAGGGGTTGTCGGGGTCGTCGATGGTCGGAGTGTCCCCCACCATCAGCAGGCCGTTATCCCGATGGCACAGCTGCTTGCCGGTCCGGAGGCGGTCGTCGTCCTCCTCGAAGCGTTCCCAGATCAGATTGCCACGGAACCGCTCTGTCGGTTCGAACCCGACCGTCAGGCGCGCCGACCACAGCGAACGGCCGTTGACCGGGTTTTGCGTCACGCTGTTGAAATCGTAGCCTTGCCGGTCAGTCAGCGCACCGGCCAGGCGCACCGCCAGCTTGTCCTCAACCAGCGGGACGTTGACCATCGCCGACAGCCGCTTGGTATCGTAGTTGCCGACCTCGCCTTTCAGGCTACCCTTGAATTCATTGAGGTCCGGCTTGGCGGAGATGACGTTGATGACGCCGCTGGTGGCGTTGCGGCCGTACAGGGTGCCCTGCGGGCCGCGCAGCACCTCGACGCGCTCGATGTCGTAGTATTCCTGCTCGAACAGGCGATTCTGGATGACGCCGGTGTTGTTGAAGGCGACCGCCACGCCCGGGTCGGTGGTGGCGGAAATGGCCTTCGTGCCCACGCCCCGGATCGAGAAGTTGTAGCTGGTGAAGTTGTTCTTCGAGAAGGTGACGTTCGGGATCGCCTTCAACAGGTCGAAGCCGCCTTCGATCTTCTGCGCCTCCAGTTCCTTCTGGCTGAATGCCGAAATGGCGATCGGCACGTCCTGGATGTTTTCCTCGCGCTTCTGGGCGGTGACGATCAGCGCTTCGACGGTGCCGCCCTCCGAGCCTTCAGTCGCGCCCGCACCGCCCTGGTTGACGCAGCGGGCGAGTGCGGGACCGGCCTGGGGGGCTGGAACAATCAGGTAGGTGTCGCCGGAGCAGCGGTAGGACAGGCCCGTGCCGACAAGTAATTGTGTGAGCGCGATCGCTGGATCGTCGGTGTCGCGAACGCCGGGAGACAGTTTCGAAGCCGTAAGTTCAGGTGTTGAAATGACCGGCTGTCCGGTTTGCACGCCGAAAGCGTTGAGCGCGGAGACGAGCGGCTGCGGCTCGATATTAATACCTATCTGCTCTTGAGCAGCGGCCGCGCTGGCGGCCAGCAAACCCACGCCGATCGCGCTGCAGAGCAGTAGCCCCCGCAAGGACTGAGTCCGGTTGGTCTTCATTTCACTCCCCCCTTGGTTTTTCTTGGGAGCGTCTTTGAAGCCCCCATACCAAGGAGCCGGCGTTTCAAACTTACCTACCCTGCCCTGCCGAGTTTTTTTCCGCGCCCGCCAGGTGAATGGTGTCGTCGTTCTCGGCGGTGATGCTGATCAGGCCGTAATTTTCGAGCGCCGTGATCGCGCCTTCGATGTCGTTGGCGCGGAACGTGCCGTTGACGAGGCGCCCGGCGACTTTCGGATCGTCGATGACCACCTTGCGCTCGGAATAACGGTTCAGTTCGGCCACCACCGTCTGCAACGGCGTCGCTTCATAGATCAGCAGGCCACGCGTCCAGCCGGTTTCCCGGGCGGCATCGACCGGCTTGATCGTCCATTCGCGGTTGACCACGGCCACCAGCTGGCTGCCGGCGGCCATCTTCGCCGACTGCACGGTCGGCGGCGCGCCGGGCCTGGCGCTCAGCGGCGCCTCCACCCGCACCACGCCCTCGACCATGGTCAGCTGGAAGCGGTCCTTGTCGACGCGCACGCCGAACGCGGTGCCGAGCGCGGTGACCTTGCGGTCGCCCGCCACCACCACGAAGGGGCGCGACGGATCCTTCGCCACCTTGAAGAAGGCCTGGCCGCGGGCGAGCTCCACCCGCCGCTCGCGCCGGGATTCGATGGTGCGGATGGCGCTGTCGGTATCCAGCGTCACCTGCGAGCCGTCCGGCAGGGTCAGGGTGGTGCGCTGGCCGACGCTGGTCTGCAACTGCTGCTCGATGGGGCCGAACAGCAGGCGCACGCCGTCCCAGGAGCCGGAGGCCGTCACCCCCGCCGCCGCCAGCACGAAGGCCGCCGCGATGGAGGCCGCGATCGGTAGCGGCCCGATCTTCCAGCGGCGCCGGGGCGCGGTCACCACCGCCTCTTCCCGCAGCGCCAGTATGTCAGGATGCGCCCGCACCGCCTCGGCCATCGCCCAGCCCTGCTCGGCCTTTCGGAAGGCGGCGGCGTGGCCCGGGTCGGCCTCCAGCCAGCGGGTCAGCTCGGCGCTGTCGGCCGGCGTCATCTCGCCCGACCGCTGCAGGGCGAACCATCCGGCCGCCGCGTCGGCGACGTCTTCGGCGCTGTCCACCAGTTGGCGCTTCATGTCGCTCACGGCTGCGCCTCCGCCGCGTCGCCCAGTTTGCGCAGGGCGCGCTTGATCAGCTTGCCGACCGAAATGGTGGTGATGCCCATCTGCCGGGCGATGGAGACGTAGGTCATCTCCTCGAAGCGATGCAGGATAAAGGCCTGCCGGGTGCGCGGCGGCAGGGTCTTCAGCGCCTCGATCACCCGTTCCAGCTGCTCGCGGGCGATCAAGGCCCGCTCGGGCGACAGGTCGTCCTGCGGTTCCAGCCCCTCGAACAGGGGATCGCCCTTCCAGGCTTCGCGCCCCAGCCGCCGGGCCAGCACATTGGCGGCCGTGCGGAAGAGGTAGCCCTCGACGTTCTCGATCTGGCCGGCCTCGGCGCCCCGGGTCTGGATGTTGAGGAAGACCGTCTGCACCAGGTCGTCGGCCTCGGCGGCGCCGGCCTTCTTCTGGAAGTAGCGGCGCAGCGCCGGCCCGTACTGCTGCGCCCAGCGGCGAACCTCCTCGCTTGCGAGAGGTCCTTCCTGCGCGCGCGGACCAGGCGGAGCGCCCATCCGACAGTCCTCGACAGGGCCGGTCACACATCGGCGCCTCCGCCCCGAATAGAGCGCGCCTAAAGAGCAAGAGCCGGAAAGACGAGCTTACCTACCCTCCCGCGCGAAAAGAAAGTGACGTTGACGCCGGGAGCCCTCGCCCGCACCATGGCTCAAACAGCTGTATGAGGCGCGACTTAGATGGCCGACGGGATGCCCACGCCTGAGGAACGGGCGCAGTTCCACGCCATGACCGAGGGTACGCCCGAGGACTGGGCGAAGATCGCCTACGCTTCCGCCGTCTACGGGCGCGAGCTGCCCGAGCGGCTGGTCAGCCACCTGAAGCTGCTGCAAGGCGACTGCGGCGGTTTCGCCGTCGACCGGCTCGAGCACAGCCTGCAAACCGCCACCCGCGCCTTCAAGGACGGCCGCGACGAGGAATATGTCGTCTGCGCCCTGCTGCACGACATCGGCGACGTGCTGGGCCCCCGGAACCACGCCGACATCGCCGCGGCGATCCTCCAGCCGTTCGTGTCGGAGGAGAACCACTGGATGGTGGCCAACCACGCCATCTTCCAGGGCTACTACTTCTTCCATCACCTCGGCCTCGACCGCGACA
>CAMLRH010000133.1 GCA_946482375.1 uncultured Caulobacteraceae bacterium
TAGGCAGCCGTAATGCCTCGCCAGCCCTCTGACCGCGCCAAGCTGCTCCACGCCGTGATCAACGGCATCCTTGCTGACTATGAGGAGATCGCGCGTTTGGAAGATATTTGTGCACGCATCGTGCGAAAGAGAGAGATGGCATCGGAAGCGACGCCAACCTCCAGCGACGACGAGGACGACTCCAAATATTAGGTAGCCGGTCCGGCACCATTCCAATGGTCGATGGCGTTCGGCTGAGGCAGGCATCTCACACGGGCAGGCCCACATGGGACACCGTGGGATGCCTCGATACCGTCTCATGTGAATGGTGTTGACGATCAGTGAGAAAAGTCTCACAATGTCTTAAATGTTATTGAGACAGCGAGATTCTTCATGACCGCCGCGATTGTCGGATACGCCCGGACCTCGACGACCGATCAAGCCGCAGGCCTTGCCGACCAAGTTGCCGAGCTTGAAGCCGCTGGCGCGACCAAAGTGTTCAGCGAACAGGTCAGCGGCGCCGACGCTGCCCGGCCAAAGC
The DNA here is from genome assembly GCA_946482375.1 of uncultured Caulobacteraceae bacterium. The sequence goes on from CAMLRH010000133.1 coordinate 521, forward strand.
TTCAGGATGCGCTCGCTTATGTGCGCGAAGGTGACACCTTCGTAGTGACCAAGCCGGACCGCTTGGCCCGTTCGACCGAGGACCTGCTGGGGATCGTGAGCGACCTGAAGGCGAGGGGCGTCACCGTGCGCATCCGTTCCATGGACATCGACACCAGCACCGCGACCGGCGAGCTTCTACTGACGATGCTAGCAGGGATCGCCAAGTTTGAGCGGGCCTTGATGCTCGAACGTCAGCGCGCGGGCATCGCCGCCGCCAAGGCCGCTGGACGCTACAAGGGCCGCGCGCCGACCGCGCGCCGGAAGGCGCCGGACGTTCTTAAACTGCATTCGGAGGGAGTGAAGCCGACGGAGATCGCGACCCGGCTCGGGATCGGCCGGGCGAGCGTATATCGCATCCTTGATGACGAAGCTTAGTCGGACTGCAACGCCCCGGTGCTCTGGCGCCCCTTCTACTTTGGGCGGCTGCGTTCCCAGCCCCTGCCTAGGATGAAGCCCCAAACCAGCATCGCCACCATCAGGAAGCAGGCCAACGCTTCTGATATCTGCCCCGGACATTCGTAGTCCATCACGCCCTCCCGCTACCTTCCATCCAGCCCTGTCCTACGCTGCCCGGAGCCGCACTGGCCAAAGCGTGAAAGCCAGTATTAGGAAGGCCACGAACAGCGCGAAGCATAACGCCACATACAGGCCGGACCGGTCTTTAGGCATCAGGCGTCAGAGCCGTGGCCACCTTCAGCAGGGCTAAACGGGCGCGAGCGTCCGGAATGCGGGCGTAGACCTCCAGCAGTTCCACGGCACCACCCACGGCCAGCACAGTGGGGGCGATTTCCTCAGGCTGTCCGCCCCCATCCTCGCCCAACAGGTAGGTGACCGGGCAATCGAGCCGCTTGGCGATCTTGACCAGCGACGAGGCGGCTACCCGGTTGGTGCCTTGCTCATATTTCTGGACCTGCTGAAAAGTCACGCCAATCGCCTTGGCGATATCAACCTGTGTGATACCGAGGGCCTTGCGACGAACACGGATGCGCGCGCCAACGTCCCTGTCATACGCGGTGAGCTTAGTCATGCCCGCTTAAAGCAAGCTGTGGTTGCGCCCGCAACCCCGTCGCGATTACTCGCCGGTAGCCGCCTGTGCCGCGCTCAGAGCGGCTTGCGCGGCGATCATGACCTCCCCAAGGCCAACGAGTTCATGCAGCGTGAATTCCATCGGCTCCTCACTGGACTCACCGCAGGCCGCTTGCAGGTTCGTTTCGCCCACGGAACCGGGCGGTAGGTGAATCCACGTTGGATAGGGGAAGTTGCGGTGTTCAAGCGTGGTTTCGTCCTCGCCGTAGGTGACGAAGCCGTTCAGTTGGGCGCGGCGTTCCCGGCAATCCCATGTCATCCGATATTGCTCGAACTTGACCGGCTTGCCCTTGGCCGTCCCGTTGGCCGGAACGCTGACCATCCAACCGGTGACGGTCGAGCCCGACCGTCTGAGTGAGGTGAGATCAACGAAGTGAATCTCCTCAGTCCCGACGATGCCGCCCTGCTGGTAGCTCCGTCGATCACCCGCGCTCGCTGGTGACGCCACCAACCCAGCCACAATGGTGAAGGCTGCTATCCGTTGCAGCATGGTCTTTGCTCCCCGCGCGCTGCGATTGTGTAGGGCGTTTATGAACGGGCGTCTAATGAGCGGGCTCAGGGGATCGCGGACGGCCCAGCCGGGGCCGTGCCTCGATGACCTCACTAGTCGGCGGACAGGTCCAGCCACGTCCGCGCCATCCCTGCCCAGCACGACTGGCTGGCGATCATGGAATGGGCGGTAGCCAAGCCAGCCTTCGGCGCGGTCCTCGCTCTACGGCGCCGTCAGGAGGAACAGATACGTCGGAAGCTGTCGCCGAATACGAGTTCGGCAGAGGCGGACCTCCTTCGTTCCGGCTCGTAATCAGAAAGATCGGTTGCCCGCAGCCGTCGCAGACAGGGTCGTCGATGAAGGCTATCCGCGCCCAGGCTTCGGCGGACAGCCCGGGCGAGATCGCCGGGCCGCCATCCAGCGCTGTCGGAGGCAGAATGAGGTCGAGCGCCCGGCGTCCGGCCGCGATCAGGCCCGGCCCCGGTTTCCAGACGCGCCGCGAAGCGCCATCTTGCAGGCACATGTCGTCCGCCCCGCCCCTCATCTTCGACCGCGTCCTGCACCGCCGACGGCTCGACCGCGCCGCGCCGGCCTATGCCGACTTCCTCAAGCGGCGGGCGGCGGAGGACGCGGTCTTTCGCCTCGAGGCGATCATGCGGCGATTTCCGCTCGCGGTCGACCTCGGCGCCCGCACCGGCGCCTTCTCGGACGCCCTGGCCGCCAGCGACGCCCGCGAGAAGGTCGACCTGCTGATCGAAGCCGACCTGTCGGGGGCCATGCTCGGCCAGCGGGGCGTCCGCGTGGTCGCCGACGAGGAGCGGCTGCCTTTCAGACCCGACAGCCTCGACCTCATCGTCTCGACGCTGTCGCTGCACTGGACCAACGACCTGATCGGGGCGCTGGTCCAGGCCAGGCTGGCGCTGAAGCCCGATGGCCTCTTCATCGGCGCCTTCTTCGGCGGGGCGACCCTGACCGAGCTGCGCCGGTCGCTGCTGAGCGCGGAGGCCGAACTCTCCGGCGGCGCCTCGATGCGGGTGTCGCCTTTCGCCGACGCCTCCGATGGCGGCTCCCTGCTGCAGCGCGCCGGGTTCGCGTTGCCCGTCACCGACGTCGACCGCGTCACCGTCCGCTACGCCCACCCGGTCGAGCTGCTGCGCGACCTGCGCGCCATGGGCGAGACCAACGTGCTGATGGAGCGCTCGCGCACGCCGCTGACCCGCCGGGTGCTGGCGCGCGCGCTGGAGCTCTATGCGGAACAGTTCACGGAAGCCGACGGCCGCGTGCGGGCCACCTTCGAGATCATCACGGTCACAGGCTGGTCGCCGCACGAGAGCCAGCAGAAACCGCTGCGCCCGGGTTCGGCGAAGATGCGTCTGGCGGATGCGCTCGGAACCACCGAGCACAAGCTCAGCCGGTAGCGGTGATCATCGCCGAGATGGCGTCGTAGATCTTCGTCTGCAGCGTGCCCGACATGGCGTTCACGGCGCCGATGATGAACACGGACAGAAGCGCGGCGATCATGCCGTACTCGATGGCGGTCGCGCCGCGCTCGTTCAGAGCAAATCGCGCAACCAGGCCACCAGCGGGACGTCCGCCGGGGGCATCGGATACTCTGACAACTTTTCCGGTCTCACCCATGCGAGCGCCTCATGTTCTCGCGCCGTGACAAAGCCGTCCCAGCGCCGGCACAGGTAAAGTGGCATGAGTAAGTGAAACGAGTCGTAACCGTGTGAGGTAAACACGAACGGCGCGAGACAGGCTTGAGTGACGTTAATGTCGAGCTCTTCCTTGAGCTCGCGGATGAGGCATTCCTCTGGGGTTTCCAGCTTCTCAACCTTACCGCCCGGAAACTCCCACATGCCTGCCAATTGTTTACCATGTGGCCGTTTGCAGATCAGGACGCGTCCATCGGCGTCGATCAGCGCGCAGGCCGCGACAAGGACAATGGGCTTGGTCAGGACCGGTAATCCGCGTTGATGGCGACGTATTCCTTGGTCAGGTCGCAGGTCCAGACCGTGGCCGAGCCGCGACCGACGCCGACGTCGACGGCGACCTCCAGCTCCTGCCGCTTCATGTAGGCGCTCATCTTGGCTTCGGAGTAGTCGGGCGAGACCGCGCCGTCCCGCGCCGCCCACAGTTCACCGAACTTGATGGCGACCCGGTCGCGGTTGATCGGCTCGTCGGCCCGCCCGGCGGCCATGACGATGCGGCCCCAGTTGGCGTCCTCGCCGGCGAAGGCGGTCTTGACCAGCGGACTTTCGGCAATGGTCCGCGCGATCTTCCGCGCCGAAGCCGGGCTCTGGGCGCCGGTGACGGAGATCCTGACGAACTTGGTCGCCCCCTCGCCGTCCCGCACCAGTTGCAGGGCGAGGTCGAGCAGCACCGCCTCCAGCTTCTCGCGGAAGTCGGCGAGGCGATGGTCGCCAGCCCTGGCCACCCTGGGCGCGCCGGACTGGCCGGTGGCGAACAGCATCAGCGTGTCGTTGGTCGAGCGGTCGCCGTCCACCGTCACCGCGTTGAAGGTCGTGCGCGTATAGAGCTGCACCAGCGTCTTCAGCGCCGCGGGCGCGATGGCCGCGTCGGTGACCACGAAGGCCAGCATGGTCGCCATGTCGGGCGCGATCATGCCCGAGCCCTTGGCGATGCCGGCGATCCTGACCTCCTGTCCGTCGATGCGCGCGGTCGCGTAGGCGCCTTTCGGGAAGGTGTCGGTGGTCATGATCGCCTGGGCGGCGGCGGCCCAGCCGTCTTCGCTCAGCCCCTGCTCGATCTGCGGCAAGCGGGCGGTGATCTTGGTGTCGTCGAGCAGCACGCCGATGACACCGGTCGAGGCCATCATCACGTCGCGCTGCCGGCAGCCGAACCGCTTGGCGACGGCCGTCGCCACACGCCGCACCGCGTCGGCGCCCGGCTTGCCCGTGAAGCTGTTGGCGCAACCGGCGTTGACTACCAGCGCCCGCACGTCTTCACCCTTGGTGGCTTCCAGGTGCTTCTGGCACCAGTCCACCGGCGCCGAGCCGACGCCGTGCCGGGTGAAGACGCCCGCCGCCGTGGTCCCCTTGGCGAAGCGCATGATCAGCAGATCCTCGCGCACGCGCTTGTAGAAGCCGGCCCGCGCGGTCGCCATCTCGACGCCCGCGACCGGTGGCATGTCAGGGAACGGCACGGCCAGCGGCGAGACCTTCAGCCCCGGCTTGCCGGGCTTGGCCGGGGGGTTGTCGGCGTCCTTCCGCGACGCCCGCTTCAGGGCGTTCTGGAGGATTTTGGGCGTTCGGCTCATGGTTGCGCCGCCTGTGCGGGGGCCGAGGCCGGCTCCTTCGGCGCGCCGGGCACCTCCGGCGCGGGCTTCAGCAGGGTTTCGACCTTGGCCTTGCCGCGCAGCTTTTCCAGCAGGTCGCGGACCTGGTCATAGGTCAGGAACCGCACGATCTGCGGCCGGGCGGTTTCCAGCGTCAGCGGCGCTTCCTTGCGCCGGTCCTCGACCTTGACGATGGCAAAGCCGTTGTCGACGGCGAAGGGGCCAAGCAGGTCGCCGGCCTGCGAATTTGCCATCGCGACCTGATAGCTCTCCGGCATGACGTCGATCGTCGCGTAACCCATGTCGCCCCCGCTGAAGCGGGTGGCCGTGTCCATGGAACGCTCCATGGCCAGCGCCTCGAACGAGCCGCCGGCCAGGATCGCCTTGCGGACCTGGATGGCCTCGGCTTCCGAGGCGACCACGATGTGCCGCGCCCTGAATTCCTCGGACTGCCGCGAGAGTTTCACCTGCTCCTGATAGAGGTCCTGGATGGCGTCCTCGCTGACTGCCTTCTCGACGACGCTTTCGACCAGCAGGTCGCCCAGCACCCGGTCGCGCGCCGAGGCCCGCCGCCGCTTGGCCGCCGCGTCGTCGTCCAGGCCGCGGCGCACGGCCTCGGCGGCCAGCAGCTTCTGGTCGACGACCTCGTCCATCACCCGCCGGAACATTTCGGAGGAGGCGTCGAGCGGCTCGCCCTGGCTGATCAGGCCCTGCGCCACCGCCTCGCGCTTGACGTCGGACGCCCAGACCGTCTTGCCGTCCACCTTGGCCACGGCGATGTCACCGGCCTCCGGCGGCTTCTCGGCGTCGCGGTCGCCCCCGCAGCCGGCCAGCGTCAGGCACGCGGCCGCCGCGAGGCCAAGGCCCCAGGCGCGCAAGGCTGACGCGGTGCGAACGGCCATCTCGGAAAACGCCCTCCGGCTCAGGTTGGAAACGCTCCCTATCCCCCCAGGGGCGCGGCGCCAAGTTCACCTACCGCTCGTTGACTTCGAAGGCCTCGCTGCTTAAGTCTCCCGCGCGCTGAACAGGGCGGTTTTCCGAGAGCATTCAGGCTCTCTCGCGTTCGCTGGCGCGCCTAATTATTCGGATCACCCCCGCATGCTCGGCTTCGCCAAAAAGCTCCTCGGTTCCTCGAACGACCGCAAGGTCAAGGTCATGGCGGGCCGGGTCGCCGCCATCAACGCCCTCGAGCCTCAGTTCGAAGCCCTCACCGACGATCAGCTGCGCGGCAAGACCGCCGAGTTCCGGGCGCGTCTGGCGAAGGGCGAAACCCTCGATCAGCTGTTGCCCGAGGCGTTCGCGGCGGTTCGCGAGGCGTCCAAGCGCACCACCGGCCTTCGCCACTTCGACGTGCAGATGGTCGGCGGCATGGTCCTGCACCACGGCGGCATCTCCGAGATGCGGACCGGCGAAGGCAAGACGCTGGTCGCCACCCTGCCGGTCTATCTCAACGCGCTCGAGGGCAAGGGCGTCCACGTCATCACCGTCAACGACTACCTGGCCACCCGCGACGCCGAGTGGATGGGCCAGATCTACCGCTTCCTGGACATGAGCGTGGGCGTCATCGTCCACGGCCTCTCGCAGGGCCAGCGGCAGCAGGCCTACGGCTCGGACATCACCTACGGCACCAACAACGAGTTCGGCTTCGACTACCTGCGCGACAACCTCGCGTTCCGGCTCGAGGACCGCATGCAGCGCGACCTCACCTTCGCGGTCGTCGACGAAGTGGACTCGATCCTGATCGACGAGGCGCGCACGCCGCTGATCATCTCCGGCCCGACCG
>CAMLRH010000134.1 GCA_946482375.1 uncultured Caulobacteraceae bacterium
CGAGATCGCCATGCTCTGCGACTTCGTCATCGCCGCCGATACCGCGAAATTCGGCCAGCCGGAGATCAACCTCGGCGTCATGCCCGGCATCGGCGGCACCCAGCGGCTGACGCGCTTCGTCGGCAAGTCCAAGGCGATGGACATGATCCTGACGGCCCGGATGATGGACGCCGCCGAGGCCGAGCGGGCCGGGCTGGTCAGCCGCATCGTCCCCGCCGACAAGCTGATGGACGAGGCGCTGGCGGCGGCCGCCAAGATCGCCTCGCTGTCGCCGCTGGCGGTGATGATGAACAAGGAGTTGGTGCAGGCGGCCTACGAGACCACGCTGACCACTGGCGTGGCGCTGGAGCGGCGGCTGTTCCACTCCCTCTTCGCCTTCGAGGACCAGAAGGAGGGCATGGCCGCCTTCGTCGAGAAGCGGAAACCGGACTTCAAGGGGCGGTGACATTGACCGCTCTGGGCTCCTGACGTATAGCCCGCCGCTTCCAATTTCGTGGGGTAACCCACCCTATCCGTTTTCGAGGTTCGACACCCATGGCCAATAACCCCGGCGCCAAGAAGGCCATCCGCAAGATCGCGCGCCGCACCGAGGTCAACAAGGCTCGCCGCTCGCGCGTGCGGACCTACCTGCGCAAGCTCGAGGAAGCCCTGGCCGCCGGCGACGCCAAGGTCGCGGGCGAAAGCTTCCGCGAAGCCCAGTCAGAGCTGATGCGGGCCGTTTCCAAGGGCGTCGTTCACAAGAACACCGCCGCCCGGAAAGTCTCCCGTCTGGCCGCGCAGCTGAAGAAGCTCGCCGCCGCCTAAGGATTGGGCGCCCGCGACGGCCTGTCGCGGATAATTCTTTAAATACACTAGCTTAGCGGGCCGAGCGGAGATTCTCCGCCGGCCCGCTTTCGTTGTGCGGCGCAAACCGGCCTGCGACGAATCCGCTCGCTGAACAAGCTCGACGTTGGTGCATTCCCTTGCGGGATTTAGGCCTTTCCGGAGTCAACAGAAATATGACACGGCGGAGCTAAATTTCCCGCTTGCGAGCCCAAAGCCGCTGGCTACTCTGAAAGCCTCAGACGGACTTCCATGTACTGGAAAGAAGGGGCCGGGGACGCATAGCGGACCCCCGAACGAACCCTCGTGTCCGCTGAGCGCCGGCCCCGGCTTTGGGGGCTTTGAGGCCGGCGGTGGGATGGTTGCTCGAGATGATGCGGGTGGGGCTGATGACGAACAGGGGCTATGCGAACATGCCGGCGCAAACGCCAGTGGGCGCCCTTTGGGGCAAAGCTTGTCAGGCGCTGAGGAGAGAGCTCGGCGACGACACTTTCGGCTCGTGGCTGGCGCAGGCTTCCGTGCGCGAAGGCCCGGGCGGCGTGCTGGTGCTGGTGACTCCGACCGGCACGGCCCGTGACTGGATCCGCCGCAACGCCTGGCGTCGCATTGGCGAACTCTGGGCGCAGAACGACCCGCAGGGCCGTCGTCTCGACCTCAAGTCACGGACGGAGTTCGACGCCGGCGGCGAGCCGATCGCCGAAGTTATCGAAATCGCCCAGCCCGTTTCCAGCGACCTGCCGACCGTGGCGCCGGTTAGCGCGCCGTCGCGTACGGCCGGGCTGCAGGAGCGGTTCACCTTCGACACCTTCGTGCCAGGCCCCGCCAACGAATTCGCCCATGCGGTGGCGCGGCGCGTCGCCTCCTGGTCGGACGGCCACTTCAACCCGGTCGTCTTCCACGGTCCTTACGGCTTTGGGAAAACCCACCTGCTGAACGCGCTGGCCTGGGAAGCCATGCGCACAGCGCCGGACAAGAAGGTGGTCTACCTGACCGCCGAGCGCTTCCTGTCGACCTTCGTACGCGCGGTGATGGATCGCCAGACCGCCGCCTTCAAGGAAGAGCTGCGCGCCGCGGACCTCCTGCTGATCGACGACGTTCACTTCGTCGGCGGCAAGCAGTCGACGCAGGAGGAGCTGTTCCACACCCTGACCGCGCTGATGGAGGATGGCCGTCGCGTCGTCTTCTCCGCCGACCGGCCGCCTTCGGCGCTGACCGAGATCGACGCCCGCCTGCGCTCGCACCTTTCGGCGGGCCTCGTTTGCGGCATCGAGCCGGCCGACCGCACCCTTCGGCTGGGCATCCTCGAGCGTAAGCTCGACCATCTCGGCCGCCAGCAGGGCTTTTCCGGCAAGGCCCGCAGCGACGTGCTGCAGTTCCTCGCCGACCGGTTCACCGACAGCGTGCGCGAGCTGGAGGGGGCGCTGAACACCCTCGTCGCTCGCATCGGGGACGGCATGGGGCGTCTCACCCTCGATGAGGCGCAGGCGATCCTGCGCCCGCACCTGCGCGGCGCCGAAAAGCGCATCACCATCGACGACATCCAGAAGGCGACGGCCGAGCACTTCGGACTCAAGCAGGCAGACCTGCTGTCGGAACGCCGCAACCGCTCGGTGGCCCGTCCGCGGCAGGCGGCCATGTGGCTGGCCAAGCAACTGACCACCCGTTCGCTGCCCGACATCGGCCGCCGCTTCGGGGGCCGCGACCATACCACCGTCCTGCACGCCGTGCGCCGCATCGAGGCGCTCAAGGTCGACGACCCGGTGCTGACCCGCGACCTCGAGACCCTGACGCGAAAGCTGCGGGGCTAGTTGCGTCCTTCGACACGCCCGCTGCGCGGGCTGCTCAGGATGACTAATTCAGAGCAGCAAAGTTAGTCATGGTGAGCAGCGCCGTCAGGCGCGTGTCGAACCACGCACACCGTGCGCCGAGAAAAATTCCAGCATGCGCCGCCAGCCATCCTCGGCGGCCATGGGGTCGTAGCTGGGCCGATAGTCGGCATGGAAGCCGTGCTCGGAGCGGGCGTAGACCATGATGTCGCTGCCGGTTTTGCCGGCCGCGGCCAGCGCCGCGCTCATCTTCTCCACGTCGCTTAGCGGGATGCCTTGGTCGCGGCCACCGTAGAGGCCGAGCACCGGGGCCTTCAGATCATCGGCGATATCGACGGGCCAGTGTCTGCCCGGCTGACCCATGAACTCACCGGCCGCAGGGGCGGTCAGCTTGCCGTACCAGGCCACGCCGCAGTCGAAGCGGTCGGTGAGCGCGCAGGCCAGCCACGTCACCGCGCCGCCCCAGCAGAAACCGGTGACGGCGGCCTTCTTCACATCGGCGTACTTCTGCCCCTTCAGGAAGGTCATGGCCGCGTCGATGTCGCCCAGCACCTGCGCCTCGCTCGCCCGCTCGACGATGCGGGCGATCACGGCGAAATCGGTCATCGGCGCGGGATCGCCGTGGCGGACGAAGAAGTCCGGCGCGATGGCCACGTAGCCAGCCTTGGCCAGCCGGCGGCAGACGTCGCGGATGTACTCGTGGATGCCGAACACCTCCGAGACGACCACGACAACCGGGTGCCGGCCGCGCTTGTCCGGCCGCGCCAGATAGGCCGGGATCGGCCGGTCGGCGGCGGGAAGCTGGACGACCTCGCCGATGAGGCCCTGCTCGTCGGTGGTGATCGGCTGGGCCCGGGCGCTGAGCGCGAAGGCCGCGTACCCGGCGAAGAAGACGCCGCCGAACAGCCGCCGGGAGAGGTCGAGGTCGCCGGGGCGGGGGCCTTCCGGGCGGGTGAGACTGACCATGGGCGCTCCTCCTTAAGCGGAGCCTAGCTCGCGGGACGCGCCCGGCGAAGGGTCAGGTTGATGCGCCCGCCACCCGCAATGAGCCGCGAGGAGCCCGCGAGCACGCGGTCGACGCCGTGGAAAGCCAACCTCGCCTCCCCCGCCAGCATGCAGACGTCGCCAGAGGCCAGCCGCACCGAAGTCGTGGGATCGCTCCGCTTCGTCCCGCCGATGCGGAAGACGGCCGTGTCGCCCAGCGACACCGACAGCACCGGAAAGCCGAAGTCGGCCTCGTCGCGGTCCTGATGCAGGCCCATCTTCGCCCCGTCCCGGTAGAGGTTCACGAGGCAGGCGTCGGGCGGTGTGGCCCGATCGCAGAGCTCCGCCCACAGATCGAGGAGCACCCCCGGTATGGCCGGCCAGGCCATACCCGTCACCGGATGCACCGGCTCGTAGCGGTAGCCGCGCGCGTCGGTGACCCAGCAGAGGGGCCCAAGCCCGGTCATCTCGACGCTCATCGGCTTTCCGCCGGGCGTCAGCGGCCGGTGGAAGGGCGCGGTTTCAGCCGCCTTCAGCACCTCGCGCACGAGGGAAACCTGGGCGTCGCGCCCCAGCTTTCCGGGCAGCAGGCGAAATCCGGCGGGGCTCATGATCTCTTGCGGCGGGGCATCGGGTTCCCATATGCGGCGTCGAAGCGAGGCCTTCCCTCTGATCGAGTGAAAGGCTACGCATCCGGGCCGCTTACGGCCCGTAAGTTTGACCGTATCGAACCGGGGACGGAGCGAGAAGAAACGGGGCGCTTCCTGCAAGGCCCTTCCACCGCCGTCCGCCAGTAAGGAGCGAACGACCGCGATGAGCAAGATTATCGGCATCGACCTCGGCACGACCAACTCGTGCGTCGCGATCATGGACGGGAAGAACCCGAAAGTGATCGAGAACGCCGAGGGCGCGCGGACCACCCCGTCGGTGGTGGCCTTCATGGACGACGGCGAGCGCCTGGTGGGCCAGCCCGCCCGGCGCCAGGCCGTGACCAACCCGACCAACACCCTCTTCGCCATCAAACGCCTGATCGGGCGCAACTACGCCGACCCGGTGGTGGAGAAGGACAAGGGCATGGTGCCCTACGAAATCTCCAAGGGCCCCAACGGCGACGCCTGGGTGCGCGCCCACGGGAAGGACTACTCGCCGCAGGAGGTCTCGGCCTTCATCCTGATGAAGCTCAAGGAAGACGCCGAGCGTCACCTGGGCGAGAAGGTCGAGAAGGCCGTCATCACGGTTCCCGCCTACTTCAACGACGCCCAGCGTCAGGCGACCAAGGACGCCGGCAAGATCGCGGGCCTCGAAGTCCTGCGCATCATCAACGAACCAACCGCCGCGGCGCTCGCCTACGGCCTTGAGAAGAACGACGGCAAGAAGATCGCCGTCTACGACCTCGGCGGCGGCACCTTCGACATCTCGATCCTGGAGATCGGCGACGGCGTCTTCGAGGTGAAGGCGACCAACGGCGACACCTTCCTGGGCGGCGAGGACTTCGACCTGCGCGTCGTCGACTACCTGGCCGACGAGTTCAAGAAGGAGACCGGCACCGACCTGCGCAAGGACAAGCTGGCCCTACAGCGCCTGAAGGAAGAGGCCGAGAAGGCCAAGAAGGAGCTGTCGACGACGGCCCAGTACGAGATCAACCTGCCCTTCATCTCGATGAACCAGTCGGGCCCGCTGCACCTCAACATCAAGCTGTCGCGCGCCAAGCTGGAAGCCCTCGTCGAGGACCTCATCGCCAAGACCATCGGCCCCTGCGAGCAGGCGCTGAAGGACGCGGGCATCAAGAAGTCCGAGATCGACGAAGTCGTCCTCGTCGGCGGCATGACCCGCATGCCCAAGGTCGTCGACGCGGTGAAGGAATTCTTCGGCCGCGAGCCGCACAAGGGCGTCAACCCGGACGAGGTCGTGGCGCTCGGCGCCGCGGTGCAGGCTGGCGTTCTCCAAGGAGACGTCAAGGACGTGCTGCTGCTCGACGTCACCCCGCTGACGCTGGGCATCGAGACGCTGGGCGGCGTGTTCACCCCGCTGATCGAGCGCAACACGACCATCCCGACCAAGCGCAGCCAGGTCTTCTCCACGGCCGACGACAACCAGAGCGCGGTCACCATCCGCGTCTTCCAGGGCGAGCGGCCGATGGCGGCGGACAACAAGTTGCTCGGTCAGTTCGACCTGACCGGCATCCCGCCCGCGCCGCGCGGCGTGCCGCAGATCGAGGTTACCTTCGACATCGACGCCAACGGCATCGTCAACGTCCAGGCGCGAGACAAGGCGACCAACAAGGAACAGGCCATCCGCATCCAGGCCAACGGCGGTCTCTCCGACGCCGACATCGACCGGATGGTCAAGGAAGCCGAAGCCAACAAGGCCGACGACGAAAAGCGCAAGGCGCTGGTCGACGCCCGCAACCAGGCCGACGCCACCGTCCACTCGACGGAAAAGGCGCTGGCCGAGCACGGCGACAAGATCGGGGCCGAAGAGAAGGGCGCGATCGAAACCGCCCTCACCGACCTGAAGTCGGCGCTGGAGGGCGAGGACGTCGACGACATCCAGTCCAAGACCCAGACCCTGGTGCAGGCTTCGATGAAGCTGGGTGAGGCCATGTACAAGGCCCAGCAGGGCGCCGAGGGCGAGACGGCTCAGCCGAACCCCGAAGGCCAGCCCGCGGAAGACGACGTTGTCGACGCCGAGTTCGAGGAAGTCGACGGCGACGAAAACCGGTCCGCGTGACGTTTCGCCCCATGGCCGCGACGGTCCCCGAATGCCATTTGCCTGCTCCGGGGAACGTCGCCGCCGCCTTCGCGAAGGCAAGGACGCTCCCGCCCCGAAGCTTCGGCTTGACGTGTGGCGGGGGCAGTCCCACCTCCAACCAAACCCGTGTGATGTGCGAACGCTGAGATGCGCGATTACTACGACATCCTGGGCGTGAACCGCGGCTGCGACGAAGCCGGACTGAAGTCCGCTTTCCGCAAGCTGGCGATGGAGCACCACCCCGACCGCAATGGCGGGTGTGAGAACGCCTCAGCCAAGTTCAAGGAAATCAACGAGGCCTATTCGGTCCTCTCCGACCCACAGAAGCGCGCCGCCTACGACCGCTTCGGCCATGCCGGCGTTGGCGGCATGAACGGCGGAAATGGCGCGGGCTTCGGCGGCGCCGACGTCCACGACATCTTCAACGAGGTGTTCGGCGACGTCTTCGGCGACATGTTCGGCGGCCGCCAGCGCCGTCCGGGCGGACCGAGCCGCGGCGCCGACCTGCGCTACGATCTCGAGATCAGCCTGGAGCAGGCCTACGCCGGGGCAGAGGTCGAGATCACCGTTCCGGCCTCCATCACCTGCGAGCCCTGCTCGGGCACGGGCGCCAAGCCGGGCACCAGCCCGACGGTCTGCGGCTCGTGCGGCGGCGCCGGGCGCGTGCGCGCCACGCAGGGCTTCTTCGCCATCGAGCGCACCTGCCCGCGCTGCGGCGGCTCGGGCCAGCTGATCCTCGACCCCTGCCAGGCCTGTCACGGCGCCGGCCAGGTGCGCCGCGAGCGCACCCTGCAGGTCCGCATCCCGCCCGGCGTCGACGACG
>CAMLRH010000135.1 GCA_946482375.1 uncultured Caulobacteraceae bacterium
CAGGACTCGAGCTTGCGTGACCCGGGAACGTGGTCGGCTATCGAAAGATAGGTGGCGATGCCGCATTCGGTCTGACCGTACGACTGGCAGAAGACGGGGCCGAATGCCGCCACCGCCTCGGCCAGTCGCGTCGGCGAGATGGGAGCGCCCGTATAGGCGACCATCTCCAGCGAAGAGAGGTCGAACTCCTTCAGGCGCGGATGGTCGAGCAGGGCGTAGATCGCCGTCGGCACCAGCTGGGCCGCATTGATGCGTTCGTCCTCGACGGCGTGGAGGAAATCGAGCGGGCTAAAGCTGCGCTGCAGCACCAGTGTCCCCCCGCGAAGCTGGACAGGGGCGATATTGCCGCCACCGGCGTGAGAGACCGGTGTGGCGATGAGCATCCGGGGCAACGACGGATACTCCCGTTCCGCCGTCAGCTGCTTCATGTTGTTGACCCACATCCGATGCGACTGGACCACGCCCTTGGGCCGGCCGGTGGTGCCGCCGGTATAGAGAATCTGGGCGATGTCTTCGCTCTGCGCCTCGATGACCAGGGGAGCGGGCGCGAACCGTGGCAGGAGGTCGGCGAAGCTCGTGCCGAAGGCCGCGGTTTCGAAGGTCAGGACCGCCTGCAAGCCCGGGCTCAGCCGCTCGCGTTGAGGGTAGGCCTCGGCATCCACCACCAGCGCGGCGATCTCGGCATCCTCCAGCACGAAGCGGTGGTCGTCGACCGAGCCCAGCGGGTGCAAGGGCGTGTAGCGCAGCCCCATGTACTGGCAGGCGGCCATCACCGCGATGACCTCCGGCCGGTTCCCCGAAAGCAGCGCCAGGCCCTGGCCTCTATGAAGGCCGACGTGTTTCAGCGCCTGGATATAGCGGCTCACCAGCGCCCCGAACTCGCGGTAGGTCAGGCGTTCGGCGCCAAAGACGATCGCTTCACGATCGGGATAACGTCGGATCGCGCGATCGTACATCGAGGCGACCGTCGCGCCCTGATACAGAATTGAATCCAGCATGCTCTTTACCCGAAGGACGTCCAGGCGCGCCGGCCGGCCGCCGCCATAGCGTCTAAGCGCTTCACCCATACCGGGCAACTAGATAGTTGAAACCTTGGCGGTCGCCCGTTAGCCGACTGATGGTCGGCAGCTGGCGCGGGTTGCGGAGGTGATTTCGCTTTCGGGCGGAGCGCATCACTCCTTGTCCCGAAGAGCGGTTGACCACGTCACGTCGCGCTTGACGGCCCGCGCCGTATGAGCGTATCAACTAACTAGTTAGACAGTAACAAAAAGCTGGAAGAGGGATGGACATGGGATCGGCGGACCAGCGGTCGCGGCTCTTTGCTGCAAGCGCTCTTATTTCGAGCTTCATGATGGTTCCGGTCGCGGCCGCCGCCCAGACGGTGCAGGAGCCGGTCGCGCAGGAAGCGGCCGTGGCCGACGCGGCTCTCGCCCCGACCGTCGGAGAGATCGTCGTCACGGCTCGCAAGCGCGCCGAGTCGGACATCTCCGTACCGGCGGTCATCACCGCGATAAGCGGCGAGAAGCTCGCCGAAAAAGGTGTGGCGGACGTCTACGGTATTTCCCAGCTCACGCCGCAACTCGAGATCAGCAACGCGCTGGGCCCGATCGGCGGCACGATCGCCTTGCGGGGCGTCGCCAGCGGCAGCACGGTGGGCGTCGATCAGGCCGTGGCGATCAATATCGACGGCGTCGCCATTTCCAACTCGGGGGCCACGCGCATCGGTCAGTTCGACCTGCGCCAGGTTGAGGTGCTCAAGGGTCCGCAGACCCTGTTCTTCGGCAAGAACAGCCCGGGCGGCGTCATCTCCTTCCTTTCCGAAGATCCTACGGACTTCTGGGACGGATACGTCCGGGCAAGCCATGAGTTCGAGGCCGAGGAGTGGCGCGCCGAAGCCGCGATTTCCGGCCCGATCGCGGAGGGCCTGAGCTTCCGGGTCGCCGGGTATGTCAATTCAATCGGCGGCTACCTGCGCAACCCGCTGCAGCCGAACCCGGCTGGGGGCGTTGCCGGGCCCAGCGAGACGATCGCGCCCAACCAGGATGAGATCGGGGGCCGGCTCACCCTTCTCTACGAACCCACCGCCGACCTGACGGTCAACCTGAAGACGGCCTATACGAAGGTCGAAGGTTCCAGCAGCTACCTCCTGGGGCAGCTGATCCATTGCCCACTGGGTACGCCCCAGGCGCCCGTCGGCATCTTCGGGGCGCACCCCGACAACTGCCGGCTGGATCTGGAAGGCTGGGGGATCGGAGACATCCCGGAGACGGTTCGCGAACAGATGCCCCGCTTCGGCGACGGCAAGCCGCATGAGCGCAATGAACAGGTCATCGGCAGCCTCAACGTCAGCTACGACATCACGCCGCAGCTGAACCTCACGTCGGTCACCGGTCTCTACCTCTATGACCTGACGGGCCAGTCCCCGCAGGTCGGGCCGGTCGTCGGCATCGCCCTTTCGCAGGACCAGTTCAAGCGCGACTACTCGCAGGAACTGCGCCTCTCGTCCCGTTTCGACGGCCCGTTCGATTTCATGGTCGGCGCCTACTATCAGGACTCGAAATTCGAGGAGGAGCCGCAGCTCTGGTTCCTGGCCCCCTTCAACGCCGCCAAGACCTTCCAGGAAGGCCGCTCGGTGTCGGCGTTCGGCCAGCTCATCTGGCGCTTCGCCGAAAACTGGGAACTGGCCGGCGGTGGTCGCTACACCGAGGAAACCAAGGAAGTCCGTATCGGCCGCCAGCTGGAAGGCGATGTCACCCACCGCATGGGCCGCACAGAAGTCTCGGCGAACGACTTCTCCCCCGAGCTGACGCTGACCTACCGTCCGACGAGCCAGCTCACCCTGTTTGCGGCCTACAAGGAGGGCTTCAAGTCCGGCGGCTTCAACCCCAGCGTCACCACGTCTGTGCCGTTGAACTATGATCCGTCATTCGGGCCGGAAAGCGCCCGCGGCGGCGAAGTCGGGGTCAAGGCGCTGCTTCTTGACCGGTCGCTGCGGCTCAACGCGGCCGCCTACCATTACCAGTATTCGGACCTTCAGGTCAGCGCCTACGACCCGTTCCGCATCGCGGTGGTTGTCGCCAACGCCGCCTCGGCGACGGTGGAAGGGGTGGAGTTCGACTTCCAATACGAACCGCTGGCCATCCGGGGGCTCTCGCTGACCGGGGCGCTGTCCTACAACAAGGCTCGCTACGATGAATACATCGGCGCCTGCTATGTCGGTCAGACCATCTCGGAAGGCTGCGACCTGGTGTTCGCGAGCGGGCGTTTCACCTCGACCGACTTCTCCGGACGTCAACTCCCCAACGCGCCTGACTGGGCTGGTAACCTGAACGCCGCCTACGAGTTTCCGATCAACGGCGAGATGAATTTCGAGCTGAACGGCGGCCTACGATTCAAGAGTTCCTACAACCCCGCCGGCGATCTGGCGCCCGGCGCGCTGCAGGACGGCGTCACCTTTGTGGATCTAGGCGCGCGCGTCTTCGCCGAAGACGGTAGCTGGGACCTGGCCCTGATCGGCCGCAACGTCACTGACGAACTGCGGGCCTACAGCATTACCGGCGCGACCTTGTCGGGCACGCAATCGGGGCTGGCCACCGGAACGCACGCGGACCTCGTCGGCTTCATCAACCGGCCTCGCGAAATTCGCCTGCAGCTGACCGTGCGGTCAGACTTCTGGCGGCGCTAAATCCGCAATCTTGGGTATCCTCCCCCGAGACGACTGCGCCGCCGGAGGGTTGGCCTTCGGCGGCGTCCTTTCCCGATGAGACGTCATGGATGAGTTCGATTACATCGTCGTAGGCGCCGGTTCCGCCGGCTGCGTCCTGGCCAATCGACTCTCCGCCGACCCCGCTGCTCGCGTGCTCCTGCTCGAGGCGGGAGGGAAGGACGATTCCATTCTGGTGCGGATGCCGGCCGGCGCCTACAGCCTGGCCACCAAGGGCCGCTACAACTGGGGCTTCTGGAGCGAGCCGGAGCCCGCGCTGGACAATCGGCGCATATTCTTCCCGCGGGGAAAGGGCCTTGGCGGCTCCTCGCTCATCAACGGCATGATTTACATCCGCGGGCATGCCCGCGACTACGATCAGTGGCGTCAGATGGGCCTTCCGGGTTGGTCCTACGCGGACGTGCTTCCCTACTTCAAGCGCGCCGAGCGGCTGCACGGACCGGGGGAGGAGGGTTTTCATGGCGACAAAGGTCCGCTGCCCGTTTGCCAGGCCACGACGTCAAACAAAATCTACGAAGCGGTCGTGGAAGCGGCGGTTCAGGCCGGCCACCGGGAGAATGAAGACTTCAACGGCTCGGAGCAGGACGGGTTTGGCCGCTATCACCTGACCCTCAAGGACGGCGAGAGATGGAGTTCGTCGCGCGCCTATCTGCACCCCATCCGGGGCCGGCGGCCGAACCTGACCATCCGGTCGCGCGCTCACGTCACCCGCGTCATCGTCGAGCAAGGCAGGGCCGTCGGCGTCGAGTACTGCGTGGGTTCCGATCGCAGCCGGCGTCGGGCGTTTGCGTCGGCCGAGGTCATCCTCAGCGCCGGCTCCGTCCAGACCCCGCAGCTTCTCATGCTCTCCGGCATCGGTCCCGCCGACGAGATCGGCGCCGCCGGTCTGCCCGTGGTTCATGAGCTCGCCGGAGTGGGCAAGAACCTGCAGGACCACATCGCCGTGCGCCTGAACTGGGAAGTGCCGGGTATCCCCACCGCCTATACCTACTCAAAGGGCGTGGCCAAGCTGGTCACCGGCCTGCGCTACCTGCTCGGCGGGAAGGGGCCCGGCGCGCAAAACTTCCTCGAGGTTGGCGGCTTCCTGCGCACGCGGCCCGAGCTGGATCGCCCGGACATCCAGGTTCACAACGCGCTGGCCATCGTGCAGACGGGCGCCGGCGCAAACCAGCGCGGCGGCTTCACGCTGAGCCTCTGCCCGCTGCATCCGGAAAGCCGGGGCGAGATCACCTTGCGATCCGCCGATCCGTTCGATGAGCCGGTCATCCGCGGCAACTATCTGAGCGCCCAGCGCGACGTGGAGACGATGCGCGCGGGGGTACGGCGAATTCGCGAGGTGGCCGCTCAGCCGGCCCTGCAGGCGATCTGCACGGGCGAACTGCAACCGGGGCCGGACGTGCGGACGGACGAGGAGATCGACGCCTGGGTCCGCCGCACCTGCGGGTCCCAGTACCACCCGGTCGGCGCCTGTCGCATGGGCGTGGCGAGCGACCCCCTGGCGGTGGTCGACGCGACGCTGCGGGTCCATGGTCTGGCCGGGCTTCGCGTCGCCGACGCCTCGATCATGCCGACCCTGGTTGGTGGCAACACCAATGGACCCAGCATCATGATCGGCGAAAAGGCCGCTGATCTCGTCCTCGGCCGGACGATGGCGGCGGATGTTCAGGAGCCGCGGCTCGACGACGTGGGTTGATGGCGGAGGTTACGGATGACGATGATGGCGGCGCAACGCCCTGAGGAGCTTGATGAGCCGATGCCGAATGCGCGGCTCTACCAGGGCGCGACGATCGCCAGCATGTATGATCGGGCGATCCGCCGTTACGCTGATCGCGAGGCGATCGTCTTTGGCGACACCTGCCTGACCTACCGGCAGTTCGGCGCGCAGGTCAGCCAGTTCATCCAGCTGTTCAAGTCGCTTGGCTTGCGGCGAGGGGAGGGGCTGGCGCAGCTTGCCGGAAACCGCGCGGAGGTGATCTCCGTTATCGCCGCCTGCCAGTACATGGGGCTGCGCTACACGCCCTTGCACCCGCTGGGCTCGGTCGACGACCACCGCTTCGTGCTGGAGGATGCCGAGATCGCCGCGCTGGTCGTGGACGCCGAGGCCTACCCTCAACGCGAGCGGCTGATCCCCGGCCTGCGGCTGGTCCTGACCTACGAGGCGGCGCCGTTCGGGCTGAACATGGCGGAGCTGTTGCCGAAGTTCGCGCCCGAACCGCTGGTCATCGAGGCGCGGAGCGAAGACATCGCCCAGATTCTCTACACCGGCGGCACCACCGGCCGGCCCAAGGGCGTCGTTCAGCGCCACGCCGCCTGGATCAACAACATGAAGCAGATCTCGGCCGAGCGGGAATTTCCAGCCACGCCGCGGATGCTGGTCGCCACGCCGATTTCCCACGCCAGCAGCGGCAACGTCGCCCCTGTCCAGCTTCGCGGGGGGACGCTGGTGCTGATCAAGAGCTTCAATCCGGTGCAGTTCATGGAGATCGTCGCCCGGGAGCGGATCAACGCCACCCTGCTGGTGCCGACGGCGATCTACGCCCTGCTCGACCACCCGCGCCTGAAGGAGTTCGACCTCTCTTCGCTGGAGATGATGGTCTATGGCGGCTCGCCGATTTCGCCCAATCGTCTCGAGCAGGCGCTGTCGGTCTTCGGTTCGATCTTCACCCAGATGTACGCCCAGACCGAGTGCGGAAGCATCGCCTACCTGTACAAGGCCGACCACGTTCCCGGGTCGCGCAAGCTTGAGTCCTGTGGGCTGCCGATCATGGGCATCGAGGTGCGGCTGCTGGACGGCGAGCTGAACGAGGTGGCCGAGGGCGAGGTCGGCGAGGTCTGCGTGCGCGGCCCCAACGTCATGAGCGGCTACTGGAAGCGGCCGGCGGAAACCGAGGAGGCGTTCCGCGGCGGCTGGCTGCACACCGGCGACCTGGCGATGCGCGACGCCGACGGCTACCTCTACCTGGTGGGCCGGGCCAAGGACATGATCGTCTCCGGCGGCTTCAACGTCTATCCCAAGGAAGTGGAGGACGTGCTGGAGAGCCATCCGGCGGTGGCCATGAGCGCCGTCATCGGCGTGCCCGACCCCAAGTGGGGCGAGGCGGTGACCGCCTTCGTGGTGGCGAAGGGCGGGGCCGGCGTCAGCACCGCGGAGCTCATCGCCCTGGTCAAGCAGAAGAAGGGGCCGGTCTACGCCCCCAAGGCGGTGCACCTGGTCGAGGCGCTGCCGCTGACCGGTCTCAACAAGATCGACAAGGCCGCCCTGCGCGCCCGCTTCTGGGACCAGAAGGAAAGGCAGATCAGCTGAGAGTG
>CAMLRH010000136.1 GCA_946482375.1 uncultured Caulobacteraceae bacterium
CCGGCTTCGCCGGGACTTCCCCCAAGGGGGGAAGATCTGATGAGCGAGCTGTTCGACCCTGAAGTCACCGAGACCGCGCGCCGTATCGAGGCGCTGCTGTTCGCCGCCTCCGGTCCGCTCAGCGAGACCGACCTGGCGCGTCGCCTGCCGGAAGGCGCCGACGTCGCACCCGCCATCGAGCATCTGCGCGGACGCTATGAGGGGAGGGGCGTGGAACTGGTCTGCGTCGCTGGCCGCTGGCGCTTCCAGACCGCCGAGGACCTCGCCTGGCTGATGACCGAGGAGCGTGAGGAGCCCAGGCGCCTGTCCCGCGCCGCTCAGGAAACCTTGGCCATCATCGCCTACCACCAGCCGGTCACCCGCGCCGAGATCGAGGCGGTGCGCGGCGTGCAGGCGTCCAAGGGCACGCTCGACGTGCTGCTGGAGTGGGGGCTGGTGCGGATGCGCGGCCGACGACGCTCGCCCGGGCGGCCGATCACCTATGGCACCACCGACCTCTTCCTGGAGCACTATGGGCTGGCCAGCCTCGCCGACCTGCCGGGCATCGCGGAGATGAAGGCGGCCGGTCTGCTCGGCCTCGACATCCCCGCCGGCTTCCAGGTGCCCGATCCGACGCAGGCGCCTGAGGAAGATCCGCTGGACCTGGAAGATACGCCCGAGTTCGTGCAGGACTTCGCCGGCGAGGAACAATAGGCGCAACGGATTGGCCGGGGGCCTTGCGCGCGCCTATATTCAACGCGATAGAACGACGCCGCGCGCCCCTGAGCGCGGCATTTTCTCCGGGAGCCTTCCATGGGCGGTATGAGCATCTGGCATTGGGTCATCGTCATCGCCGTGGTGGCCTTGCTGTTCGGCGGCCGGGGCAAGCTGTCGGGCCTGATGGGCGATGCGGCCAAGGGCATCCGCGCCTTTCGCGACGGGCTGAAGGACGACCCCTCGACCGAGGCCGAGAAGTCGGGCGGCAAGCTGCCGCGCACCGACGCCGAGAAAGAAGACCTGCGCCAGTAGTCCGCGCCGACAAGGGCTCGCCCCATGCTGCCTGAAGTCGGCGCCACCGAACTCCTCGTCATCGCCGCGATCGCCCTGATCGTCGTCGGTCCCAAGGATCTGCCCGTGATGATGCGCAAGATCGGCCAGTTCCTGGGCCGCATGCGCTCCATGGCCAACGAATTCCGCGCTAGCTTCGACGAGATGGCCCGCCAGTCGGAACTCGACGAGCTGCGCCGCGAGGTCGAGGCCATGCGGGCCAACCGCTACTTCGACCCGGTCGCCTTGGCCGCCGACGAGGCCGCCGACGCCGAGGCCGACCAGGTCTTCGCCGACATTCACCAGCAACTGATCGCGCCCCGCGAGCCGGAGCCTGAACCCGCGCCGAAGCCCAAGCGGCGCAACCCGCCGAAGAAAAAGGCCGCCGCCAAGACGCCCGCGAAGAAGCCTCGCGCCCGCAAGAAGCCGGAGGCGAAGGCGTGAGCGACTACGATCCCGACGACGCCGACATCGAGGCTTCGCGCGCGCCGCTCCTCGACCACCTGATCGAACTCCGGAAGCGGCTGGTCATCTGCGTGGCCGCGCTGATCGTCGGCTTCATCGTCTGCTTCGCCTTCTCGCGGCAGATCTACATCTTTCTGCTGCACCCCTTCGAGGTCGGGGCCGGCCTGCTCGCCGCCCAGAAGGCCAGCGGTGGACACCACGGACCGTTCGACCTGCTGCTGGCGCTGATGGGCCTCAAGGAGGTGCCGAGCGTCGCCGGGGAGGGCCTGAAGCTCGTCTTCACCGCGCCGCTGGAGTTCTTCTTCACCAAGCTGAAGCTGGCCGGTTTCGGGGCGGTGGTGCTGACCTTCCCGATCCTCGCCTGGCAGCTCTACCGCTTCGTGGCGCCGGGCCTCTACAAGCGCGAGCGGCGGGCCTTCCTGCCGTTCCTGCTGGCCTCGCCGCTCTTGTTCCTGGCGGGCGCGGCGCTGGTCTACTTCGTGATGCTGCCGTTCGTGCTTTGGTTCTCGCTGAGCCAGCAGATCGTCGGCGCGGGCAATATCACCGTCGAGCTGCTGCCCAAGGTCTCCGACTATCTGACGCTGGTGACGACCCTGCTGCTCGCCTTCGGGCTCTGCTTCCAGCTGCCGGTGGTGCTGACGCTGTGCGGGCTCGCCGGGCTCGTCAGTTCGCGGATGCTGCGGAGCGGCCGCCGCTACGCCATCGTCGGCGTCTTCGTGGTCGCCGCCATCGTCACCCCGCCCGACCCGATCAGTCAGCTGATGCTCGCGATCCCGATCTGCCTCCTCTACGAGGTCTCGATCTGGTGCGTCTGGCTGATCGAGCGCCGCCGTCGCGATGAGGACGCGAAAGACGCATTCGTGGTCTGAAGGGGTCAGAGTCTCCAGTCGACATTTGTCCAGATTGTCAAAGACCGCTGGCAGGCGGTGAGGCCGCCTTGTCTCGACGATTATCCCCCGGTCCGGCGCCGGCGGGGATTTCACCTTCTGGACCCTCTTCCACCGAGTGTTCCCGCGCAGGCGGGAACCTATGGGGCCTTGCCGGATAACCGGCTTGGGTCCCCGCCGTCGCGGGGACGCTCGGTTGGGGGCGAGAGGGGCGAATTGTCTTCAGAGGATATGTCTCCAGAGTCTCCAGTTGGCGAGGCCCGCAACGCGCCTTAGACAGGGCGCGCCATGCACGACATCCGCGCCATCCGCGAAAACCCTCAAGCCTATGACAAGGGCTGGGCGCTGAAGGGCCTCAAGCCGCAGACGCCGGCGATCCTTGAGCTCGATGCGAAGCTCCGCAGCGCCCAGACGGCGGTGCAGGAGGCGCAGGCCCGCCGCAACGACGCCTCCAAGCAGATCGGCCAGGCGAAGGCGCAGAGGGACGAGACCAAGGCTCAGGCGCTGATGGCCGAGGTCGAGCAACTCAAGAACGCGATGGCCGAGCAGGGTGAGGTGGAGGCCGCCGTCGGCGCCCAGCTCCGCGACCTGCTCTCGTCGCTGCCCAACATTCCGGCGGCCGACGTGCCGCCCGGTGAGGACGAGACCAAGAACGTCCGGCAGCGCGCCTGGGGCGAACCGGCGCGACCGAATAATCCGAAGGACCACGTCGACCTCGGCGAGCCGCTCGGCATGGATTTCGAGGCGGCCGTCCGCATGTCGGGCTCGCGCTTCGTGCTGCTGAAGGGTCAGGTCGCACGGCTCGAACGCGCCATCGGCCAGTTCATGCTCGACCTGCAGACGACCGAGCACGGCTACACCGAGTGCGTCCCGCCGCTGTTGGTGCGCGACGAGGTGCTCTACGGCACCGGCCAACTGCCGAAGTTTGCGGAAGACCTGTTCCACACCGATGACGGCCGCTGGCTGATCCCCACCGCCGAGGTGTCGCTGACCAACATCGTCCGCGAGCAGATCCTCGGTGAGGACGAACTCCCATTGCGCCTCACCGCGCTGACGCCGTGCTTCCGATCGGAGGCGGGGGCGTCGGGGAAGGACACGCGGGGCATGATCCGCCAGCACCAGTTCAACAAGGTGGAGCTGGTCTCGATCACGGCGCCCGACAAGTCCGAGGAAGAACACGAGCGGATGACGGGCTGCGCCGAGGCCGTGCTCCAGAAGCTCGGGCTCGCGTACCGCGTCATGCTGCTCTGCGCCGGCGACATGGGCTTTGGGGCGCGCAAGACCTACGACCTGGAGGTCTGGCTGCCGTCGCAGAACACCTACCGCGAGATCAGCTCCTGCTCGAACTGCGGCGACTTCCAGGCGCGCCGCATGGACGCGCGCTTCCGCAAGGCCGGCGAGAAGGGGACGCAGTTCGTGCATACGCTGAACGGCTCGGGGCTGGCGGTCGGGCGCACGCTTGTGGCGGTGCTGGAGAACTATCAGGACGAGGGGGGGCGCATCGCCGTCCCCGACGTGCTGGTCCCGTACATGGGCGGGGTCACGCACCTCGACCCGGCGGGATGAGAATCCTCGTCACCAACGACGACGGCATTCACGCTGAGGGTCTCCAGGTCCTCGAACGGATCGCCCGCGCCCTGACCCACGACGTCTGGGTGGTGGCGCCGGAGATCGAGCAGTCGGGCGCGAGCCGCGCGCTGACGCTGTCGATCCCGCTGCGCGTCCGCAAGCTGGAAGATCGGCGCTGGGCGGTGGCCGGCACGCCGACGGACTGTGTCGAGCTGGCCGTGCAGGAACTGATCGAGGGCGTCAGGCCCGACCTCGTGCTGTCCGGCGTCAATCGCGGCCAGAACCTCGCCGAGGACGTCAGCCTGTCGGGCACCGTCGCCGGCGCCTTGCAGGGCATGGCGCTCGGCATCCCGTCCATCGCCCTGTCGCAGGCCATGCGCATCTTCCACGACAGCGAGAAGGCGCTTTACGAGACGGCGGAGGCCTTCGGCCCGGCCATCGTCGAGCGGTTGATGCAGATCGGCTGGGAACCCGGCGAGGTGGTGATGAACGTCAACTTCCCCGACCTGCCGCCCGAGCTGGTCAAGGAGGTCGAGGTCACCCGCCAGGGCCGCCGGGACTTCAAGCACATGCAGGCCGAACGGCGCACCGACCTGCGCGGTCGCGACTACTATTGGATGGGTTTCATCGGGAAGCTGTCCAATCCGCCGGCGGGCACGGACCTGCGCGCCATCTACGACGGAAAAATCTCTGTAACCCCCCTTCACATCGACCTTACGCACGGCGAAACGGTTAACCGGCTGAAGGGCGTGCTGGGCGGCGCGCCGCCGAAGTTGGGATGATGGCGAAAGCGGACAACGACGACTCTCCGGAAACCCGGCACGCGCGCCTGATCCTGGCGCTGCGCTCGCAGGGTGTGACCGACAACAAGGTGCTGGGCGCCATCGAGAAGACGCCGCGCGAGGTGTTCACGCCGGACCTGTTCAAGGAGAGGGCGTGGGAGGATTCGGCGTTGCCCATCGCCTGCGGCCAGACCATCAGCCAGCCGTTCATCGTCGGGTTGATGACCCAGGCGCTTAACATCGAGCCGCGTTCGCGGGTGCTCGAGATCGGCACCGGTTCCGGCTACCAGACGGCGATCCTGGCGCGGCTGGCGCGGCTGGTTTACTCGGTGGAGCGCTACCGCACCCTGCTGAAGGAGGCGGAAGGCCGGCTCAAGGACCTCGGCCTGACCAACGTCATCACCCGGTTCGGGGACGGTGGCGAGGGGTGGCCGGAGCAGGCGCCTTTTGACCGCATTTTGGTCACGGCGGCGGCGCCGGATGAGCCAAAGAAGCTACTGGCCCAGCTGAAACCCAACGGGGTGCTGGTCGCGCCGATCGGCAAGGGACCTGTCCAGAGTCTCCGCCGATATGTGGGCGACGGTAAGGGAGGTTTCAGCGTCGAGGCGCTATGCGACGTGCGCTTCGTCCCCCTGCTGGATGGCGTGGCGCGCGAACTGTGACGAGAAAAGGTGGGGCGCGGAAACGTGCTTAATGGGGCGTTAACAGGCGCTGGCCCACTTCAGTAGAGTTTAGGGAAGGAGGCGCCCCGATGACGCACTTCTGGCTTCGCACTTCGATGATCGCCCTGGCGGGAGGCGCGCTGACCGCCTGCGCCACAGCCCAGTATCCGACCGCCGAAGGGCAGGCGCGCCGCGAACCGCTGACGGTTCCGACGCCCAACTTCCCGATCACCCAGGACGGAACCGCCGCGACGCCCGCCGAGGCCGCGCCCACCGCCGCGCCGACCGGCGGCGCCATACAGAGTCAGGCCCTGCCGCCGCCGGGCGCCGCCACAACCGCGCCGCCGACGGCCGTCGCCTCGCAGCCGCTCGCGCCGCTGACCTCCGCGACGCCGCGGATGGAGACGGTGACGAGGACCGTCCCGGTCGCCGCCGGCAAGGTCGTCGACGCGGAGGGCAAGCCCGTCACCTACCAGGTGCAGTCGGGCGACACGCTTTACGCCATCGCCCGCAAGCTCGACACAACGGTGTCGAAGCTGGCCGCCGACAACGGCCTTTCCGAACCCTACCGGCTTCAGCCCGGCCAGACGCTGAAAGGTCCCGCCCCGAAGGCCAAGGCCTATACGGTCATGTCCGGCGACACCCTGTCGGCCATCGGGCGGCGCTTCAGCGTGCGCGCCCAGGACATCGCTGAGGCCAACGAGATCGCGCTGGCGACACCGATCAACGTCGGCCAGCGGCTGGTGCTGCCGGCCGGTTACAAGGACCTTGGCCCGCAGACGCGGACGATCACCTCGACGCAGCCGCGCTACCAGCCGCCGGCGCAGGTTCCGGTTCCCTCGACCGCGACGACGTTCGCGGCGACCACGCTGCCGCCTCCGCCTCCGCCGCCGGTCACTACCGTGGCGTCGACCACCCCGACGGTCGTTCCGCCGACCACGACGGTGAAGCCGGCGACGCCCGCGCAGACGACGCCGAAGCCCTATTCGCCGCCGGTCGCGACGCCGGTGGTCCCCAAGCCCTACACGCCGCCGGCCACCGCCACGGTGACGCCGAAGCCGTACACGCCACCGGCGACCTCGGCGACCTCGGCGACGACGCCGATGATCGCCACCGGCGTCCCGCCGACGGACAACGAAGTGGCCGCGGCCGGCAAGGGTCGCTTCCTGTGGCCGGTGAAAGGTGACGTCGTCTCGGCCTTCGGTCCCAAGGGCGGCGGCCAGCGCAACGACGGCCTCAACATCCGCGCGGCCAGCGGCTCGCAGGTGCAGGCCGCCGCGGCGGGCGAGGTGGTCTATGCCGGCGACCAGGTGCCGGGCTTCGGCAACCTGGTGCTGGTCAAGCACGAGGGCGGCTGGGTCACGGCCTACGCCCACCTCAGCCGCATCGACGTGAAGATGCGCGACCTCGTCATGCAGGGTCAGTCGCTCGGCTCGGTCGGCTCGACCGGCG
Source organism: uncultured Caulobacteraceae bacterium (assembly GCA_946482375.1). Next base: position 6,844 of record CAMLRH010000136.1, read on the forward strand.
GCGTCGCCGAACCGCAGCTCCATTTCGAAGTCCGTTACGCGCCCTCGCCGAAGGACAAGGCCCGCCCGGTCGACCCGGTGCTGGTGCTGCCGGGCTAGCGCATGCTCCCCCTCAGGGGGAGCTGTCGCGAAGCGACTGAGGGGGCAACGCAGTGGGGGGGGGCCGGCCCGGGGGGGCGCCGCCC
>CAMLRH010000137.1 GCA_946482375.1 uncultured Caulobacteraceae bacterium
CAGCGCAGGCCTGCTGGCTACCGCCAACGCCAGCGCCGAGACCCTGGCAGACGCCATCGCGCTGGCCTACCAGACCAACCCCACGCTGCAGGAGCAGCGGGCGACCCAGCGCGCGCTCGACGAGAACTACGTCCAGGCCCGCACCGGCCTGCGCCCCACGGTCGAGGCCACCCTCCAGGCGACCGAGCGCGAAGTGACGACCGGCAGCGATCGCGGCACCGACACCGACGGTGACGGCGAGATCGACATCGTGCTGACGCCCGAGGGAACCAACATCCGCTCGGGCACGAGCGAGGGCGCCCTCAGCATCACCCAGCCGGTCTACACGGGCGGACGGGTGACCTCCCAGATTTCCGCCTCCGAGGCCGACGTGATGGCCGGGCGCGAGGCCCTGCGCCAGGTCGAGGCCGCCGTGCTGCTCGGCGTCGTGCAGGCCTTTGTCGACGTGCGCCGCGACCAGGAACGGCTGCGCATCAGCCAGGAGAACGTCGCCGTCCTGCAGCGCCAGCTGGAGGAATCCACCGCCCGCTTCGAGGTCGGCGAGATCACCCGCACCGACGTCGCCCAGTCCGAAGCACGGCTTGCCGCCTCGCGCGCGTCGCTGGCCTCGGCCCAGGCGCTGCTCGCCATCTCCAGAGCCAACTACGCCGCCGTCGTCGGTCAGAACCCGGGCGAGCTCGCGCCCGAGCCGTCGCTGGCGGCCTTGCTGCCGCCCACGGTCGAGCAGGCCTTCGAACAGGCGCAGGAGAACAATCCCGCCGTCCGCACCGCCGGCTATTCGGAGCGCGCCAGCCGCGCCCGCGTCGCCGCTGCTCGCGCCCAGCGCCGCCCGATCGTCGGCCTGCGCGGCGACATCGGCTACTCGGCCGCCGAGAACGGCGACGCCGGCAACCAGTTCGGCGACTACGACCGCGCCATCTCGGGCTCGGTGGTGGCGACCGTGCCGATCTTCACCGGCGGCCTGACCAACTCGCAGGTCCGCCAGGCTGCGGAGCGCAACAACGCCGACCGCATCGCCATCGAAGGCGCCCGCCGCGATGCCCTGCAGGACGTCGCCCAGGCCTGGAACGGCCTGCTCGGCGCCCGCGCCAACCTGGTCGCCAACGAAGAGGGTGTCCGCGCCGGCCGCATCGCCTTCGAAGGCACCCGCGAGGAGGCGCAGGTTGGTCTGCGCACGACGCTGGATGTGCTCAACGCCGAGCAGGAACTGCGTCAGGCCGAACTGGCGCTGGTGACCGCGCGGCGCGACGAGTATGTCGCCGCCGCCCAGGTGCTGGCCGCCATCGGCGAGCTGGAGGCGCGCAACCTCGTCCAGGGCGTCGAGATCTACGACCCCGCGACCAACTTCAACCGCGTCAGGCGCAGCTGGGGCTGGGTGCCGTGGGAGCATCTGGTCGAGGTCATCGACCGCGTCGGCGCGCCGCCCATCGGCGCCGACCCGGCTGAGTCGCCGGTCGCGGGCGAGAAATAGCGTCCAGACGTTTGCAAGGATGAGGGCTCGCGTTAGGGTGCTGCGCTTCGCACCCAACGCCTCAGGCCGCCCATGTCCGACCAGACCGCTCCGGAACCGACGATGGAGGAAATCCTCGCCTCCATCCGCCGCATCATCTCCGAAGACGACGCCCCCAAGGGCGAGGGCGAACAGATGGCCGCCGCCCCGGCGGACGAGGAAGAGGATGTGCTGGAACTGACCGAACGCGCCCACGAGGAGGACCCCGCCGAGACCGGCGAGGAGGTCATGGCGCCGCCCGAACCCGAAGCGCCGCCGTTCGTCGAGGCCCGGCCTGAACCCGTCCGCGCCGCCGAGCCCGTCGTCCCGCCACCGGCCCGTGAGGAGCCGCTGCTCAGCCGCCGCGCCGCCACCGTCGCCGCCTCCTCCTTCCGCGAACTGTCCGCCGCCGCCCAGCCGCCGCGCGAGAGCCGCACGCTGGAAGACCTCGCCCGCGAGATGCTGCAGCCGATGCTGCGCCAGTGGCTCGACGACAACCTGCCCCGCATCGTCGAAAGCGCCGTCCGCGAAGAGGTCGAGCGCATTTCCCGCAGCCGAGTAGGGTAACCCCAACACCGCTCACCCCGGCGAAAGCCGGGGCCCAGTTCTTTGACCGATAAGCGGTGCATGGAAAGGCCTGGGTCCCGGCTTTCGCCGGGATGAGCGGAAGTGTTATTGCCGCTCCCGTCCAGCCCGATCCCGAGATGCTCGAAAAGACCTTCGATCCCAAGTCCGTCGAACCGCGCCTCTACAAGGCCTGGGAGGCTTCCGGCGCCTTTGCGCCAGAGGCGGCGCCGGCGGACGCCGAACCCTTCACCATCGTCATCCCGCCGCCGAACGTCACCGGCTCGCTGCACATCGGGCACGCGCTGAACAACACGCTGCAGGACGTGCTGACCCGCTTCGAGCGGATGCGCGGGAAGGCGGCGCTGTGGCTACCCGGCACGGATCACGCCGGCATCGCGACGCAAATGGTTGTCGAGCGCCAGCTGGCCGCCGAGGGCAACATCGGCCGCCGCGATATGGGTCGCGAGGCCTTCGTCGATAAGGTCTGGGAATGGAAGGCCCAGTCCGGCGGCCAGATCGTCCACCAGCTGCGCCGTCTCGGCGCCTCCTGCGACTGGAGCCGTGAGCGGTTCACCCTTGATCCCGGCCTGTCGGCGGCCGTGCGCAAGGTGTTCGTGCGGCTCTACAAGGAAAACCTCATCTACCGCGACAAGCGGCTGGTGAACTGGGACCCGCATTTCCAGACCGCCATCTCCGACCTCGAGGTCGAGCAGAAGGAGGTCGACGGCCAGTACTGGCACTTCGCCTATCCGCTGGAGGACGGGACCGGCGAGGTCGTGGTCGCCACGACCCGGCCCGAGACCATGCTGGGCGACACCGGCGTCGCCGTTCACCCGGACGACGAGCGCTACACCAGGCTGGTCGGCAAGATGGTTCGCCTGCCCATCGTCGGCCGGCAGATACCGATCGTCGCCGACGACTACGCCGATCCGGAAAAAGGCTCCGGCGCGGTGAAGATCACGCCCGCGCACGACTTCAACGACTTCCAGGTCGGCAAGCGCGCGGGGCTGGACGCCATCAACATCCTCGACGAGTTCGGCAAGCTCAATGCCAACGTCCCCGAGGAATTCCGCGGCCAGGACCGCTTCGCCGCCCGCAAGATGGTGGTCGAGCGGATGGAGGAACTGGGCCTGCTGCGCGGCATCGAGAAGACCCGCCACGTCGTCCCGCACGGCGACCGCTCGGGCGTGGTCATCGAGCCCTACCTGACCGACCAGTGGTACGTGGACGCCGCGACGCTGGCCAAGCCCGCGCTGAAGGCGGTCGAGGATGGCGCCACCACCTTCTCGCCGAAGCACTGGGAGAAGACCTACTTCGAGTGGCTGCGGAACATCGAGCCGTGGTGCATCTCGCGTCAGCTCTGGTGGGGCCACCGCATCCCGGCCTGGTACGGCCCTGACGGTCACGTCTTCGTCGAAGAGAGCGCCGAGGAGGCGCAGGCCGCCGCCCAGATCCACTATGGCGAGGAAGCCATCCTGCGCCAGGACGAGGACGTGCTCGACACCTGGTTCTCGTCGGGTCTGTGGCCGTTCTCGACGCTGGGCTGGCCCGAGCAGACCGACGACCTCAAGCGTTTCTATCCGACCAGCATCCTGATCACGAGCTTCGACATCATCTTCTTCTGGGTCGCCCGGATGATGATGCTGGGCCTGCATTTCACGGGCGAGGTCCCGTTTGAGCGGGTGTTCATCAACGCGCTCGTCCGCGACGCCCACGGCGCGAAGATGTCGAAGTCGAAAGGCAACGTCGTCGATCCGCTGGGGCTGGTCGACAAGTACGGCGCCGACGCCGTGCGCTTCACGATGACGGCGCTGTCGGGACCGAACCGCGACATCAAGCTCTCGGAACAGCGCATCGAGGGCTACCGTAACTTCGGCACCAAGCTCTGGAACGCCGCGCGCTTCTGCCAGATGAACGAGTGCGTCCGCGTCGAGGGCTTCGATCCGGCCGGCGTCACCCAGACCATCAACAAGTGGATCCGCGGCGAAACGGCGAAGACCGCCGCCGAGGTCACGCGTGCGCTGGAGGCCTGCGCCTTCGACGACGCGGCCGGGGCCCTCTATCGCTTCGTCTGGAACGTCTTCTGCGACTGGTACCTGGAGCTCGCCAAGCCGATCCTCAACGGCGACGACCCCACCGCCCAGGAAGAGACCCGCGCCACAGCCGCCTGGGTGCTCGACGAGTGCCTGAAGCTGCTCCACCCGGTGATGCCCTTCATCACCGAGGAGCTGTGGGACAAGACCGCCGAGTTCGGGGCAAAGCGTAAGGGCTTCCTGATGACGACGGCGTGGCCGCAACTCCCGCTGTCCTACGTCGACAACGAGGCCGAGGAGGAGATCGGCTGGCTTGTCGACCTGGTCACCGAGATCCGCTCGATCCGCGCCGAGATGAACGTGCCGCCCTCGGCGCGCGCCCCACTGACCGTCAGCGGCGCCAACGCCGCCACGCTCGAGCGCCTCACCCGCCACCGTGACCTGATACTGACGCTGGCCCGCCTCAGCGACGTCCGCGAAGCCGAGGAGGCGGGCGCCGGGACCGTGCCCTTCGTCATCGGCGAAGCTACCGGCGCGCTCGGCATCGCGGGCTTCATCGACCTGGCCGCCGAAAAGGGGCGCCTCTCCAAGGAAATCGCCGGTCACGCTTCCGACATCGACCGCACGGCCAAGAAGCTCGCCAACGCCGACTTCGTCGCCCGCGCGCCCGAGGAGGTGGTCGAGGAAAACCGCGAACGCCTCGCTGAAGCCGAAGCGGCGAAGGCCAAGCTGGAGGCCGCGCTGGCGAGGCTGGAGACCGTGGCCTGACTTTTCCCTCCCCTTCATGGGGAGGGTGGCTCGCGAAGCGAGACGGGTGGGGCTGTGTCGGACTCCCCCACCCGATGGCTCCGCCATCTTCCTCCCCATGAAGGGGAGGGGGAAGTCCGCCTCAAACACCCGTTTGCATCATCCCCGTCCGTATGCTTTCACGGAACCCAAGGCGCCGCCCCAAAACGCAGAGCGCTATCGGGAGATTTGTGATGACCGACGCCGCCCCCCAAGAGGCGCCGAAGCCCTGGCCCGCCATGTCCATCCAGCAGGCGCACGCGCTGCTGACCGCCCCCGGGTCGGTGATGGAGATGGAGGAGGTAGACATCCGCGGTGTGCGGACGCGGGTGTGGAAATACCTGCCGCCGAACCTGCGCAGCGTCGTCGAGATCGGCCGCGCCTTCGGGCCTCGCGTCTTCCTCGTCTATGAGGACGAGCGGGCGACCTTTGAGGCCTTCTACCGCGCCGTCGCCGCCTTCGCCGAGGAACTGAAGTCCAGGGGTGTGAAGAAGGGCGACCGCGTCGCCCTGATCATGCGCAACCTGCCGGAATGGCCGGTGGCCTTCTACGCGGCTGTCTCGCTGGGCGCGATCGTGACGCCGCTGAACGCCTGGTGGACCGGGCCCGAGCTGGAATACGGCCTGACCGACAGCGGCTCCAAGATCGCCATCATGGACGCCGAGCGCGCCGAGCGGCTGCGCGAGCATCTGCCCAACTGCCCCGACCTGCGTCACGTCTACGTCAGCCGCGCCTCCGAGGAAGTGAATCACCCGGCGGTGACCCAGATGGAATCGGTGATCGGCGGCGCCAACGACTGGGCGAACCTGCCCGACCGGCCGCTGCCGGACGTGGAGATCGGCCCCGAGGACGACGCCACCATCTTCTACACGTCGGGCACCACGGGTAAGCCGAAGGGGGCGCTGGCGACCCAGCGCAATGTGCTGACCAACATCTTGTCGTCGGCCAGTTCGGCGGCGCGGTCGTTCCTGCGCCGGGGCGAGCAACCGCCCGCGCCCGACCCGAACGCACCGCAGCGGTCCAGCCTGATCAGCGTGCCGTTCTTCCACGCCACCGGCTGCTTCGCCGTGCTGAACCCCAGCCTGTTCGCGGGGGGCAAGCTGGTGATGATGCACAAGTGGGACCCCGTCCGCGCCTTCCAGCTCATCGAGCGCGAGAAGGTGACCCTCGCCGGCGGCGTGCCGACGATCGCCTGGCAGCTCATCGAGCATCCGGCGCGCAAGGACTACGACCTGTCGTCGCTGGAAAACGTCTCCTACGGCGGCGCGCCCTCGGCGCCTGAACTCGTTCGCAAGATCAAGGAGACCTGGCCCAAGTCGCAGCCCGGCAACGGCTGGGGCATGACCGAAACCTCGGCCACGGCGACGCAACACGGCGCCGAGGACTACGAACACCGCCCCGACAGCTGCGGCCCGGCCGTGCCCGTGGGCGAGGCGAAGATCATGTCGCTGGACGACAACCCCCGCGAACTCCCCATCGGCGAGGTCGGCGAGCTGTGGTTCAAGGGGCCGCAGGTGGTGAAGGGCTACTGGAACAAGCCGGAAGCCACGGCCCAGACCTTCGTCGACGGCTGGGTGAAGACCGGCGACCTGGCGCGCATGGACGCGGAGGGCTTCGTCTTCATCATCGACCGGGCCAAGGACATGCTGATCCGGGGCGGCGAGAACATCTACTGCATTGAGGTCGAGAACGTCCTCTACGACCACCCCGCGGTGATGGACGCCGCACTTGTCGGCATCCCGCACAAGACGCTGGGCGAGGAGCCCGCGGCGGTCGTCACCCTCAAGCCCGGCGCGCATGCGACCGAGGCCGAACTGCGCGCCCACGTCGCCGACCATCTGGCCGCCTTCAAGGTGCCGGTCCGCATCGTCTTCTGGCACGAAACCCTGCCGCGCAACGCCAACGGCAAGATCATGAAGAACGAGCTGAAGAAAGTCTTCGACGCTGCCTAGGTGATCGAGACCGGCGGTCGCCGCAGCGCCCACGGCCGCGCCGCTTCCAGCTCATAGGCCAGTTCGAACAACGTCCGCTCGTCGCCTTTGCGCGCCATGAAGTGTGAGCCCACCGGCAACCCCGTCGGCGTCCAGGCCAGCGGCACGCTCATCGCCGGCGCCCCCGCCACATTG
>CAMLRH010000138.1 GCA_946482375.1 uncultured Caulobacteraceae bacterium
GAGGAAGACCTCCTGCACGAGGTCGTCAGCCTCGGCGGGATCGGCGCGGCGCTGGAAGTAGCGGCGCAGGCCAGGCCCGTACTGCGCCATCCACGCGCGGAACTCCGCCTCCGACGGAGGCGGCCCCTCAACCCTGGACGGTTCCGAAGGCGAAGCCATCGAGTAGGTAAGACCTTCACGCGCGAAAGCCGCCGGACGCGGCTCTCCCATGACCTTAGAGGGCCTGCGGGCGATGATACCCCAGATCGGCGGCGGAAGTTTTTTGCAAAGAAAGAGGCGGCGGTTGGCGCCGCCGCCTCAGTTGGGTTTCCGGTTCAGAGGGGACCGAAGCCGGAGCTAGCCGCCGAAGCCGACGGAGAGCTTGAAGTAGGGACCGTCGACGGTGCGGTCGCCAGACGAGGCTGCGGCCTGCCCCACGTCGAGCACATCGAAATACCGTTCCCAGCGGTAGCCGGCGCCGACCTTCAGACGGTCGACGTTGTAAGACAGGCCCAGGCTGAACGCCGCCGTGGGGGTGGTGACGGATTCCGAGCGGCTGGCGTTGACCTCGGTCGTCGGCCCTTCGTCATCCGGCGGGGTCCAGCTGTAGCTCGGGTATACGACGACGAAGAGACCATCCTCGGCCATGTTCTGCTCATAGAAGCCGTAGTTGCCCGAGCCGGCGATGGTGGTCTTCTGCTTTCCGAACAGCACCCCGCCCGAGACCGACCAGTCGAGATCGACATGGCCCGCGTCGGGGTCGCCGAAGAGCGCCTTCGAGGCATCCCATGAAACCACCGGGCCGACGCCGTTGAACTCACGGTCGGCGGCCTGCAGCGAGCGGTAGCGGGTGTGGGTGACGTCAAAGCCCGGAATATAGAAGCCGTCGGGGAAGACCCAGTCGGGAATGCCGTCGGTCTTCATTCGCGTCCGCGACTCGAACTGTGCATAGCGCAAGCCGGCCGACAGGGTCGAGGCGCTGAGGCCGCCCAGGCCGAACTCCCGGCCCACCATGAAGTCGACGAGGGTGTGCTCCTCACGCTTCGTGACTTCGGCGTCGGAGAAGTTGATGCGGCTTTGGTAGTAGAAGGATGGCGCATCCGGGCTGCAGAAGCCGGCGTAATCGCCGCCGAAGACGCAGGCCTCGTCGGTGTTGTGCTCGTTGCGCAGGTGCGTCAGGCCGCTGTTGGCCCTGCCGTAGCGAAGCGCGGCCGAGACGATCCACGTGTCGGAGGGCCGCCAGCTCAGCTTGACCTCGCGCCCGTCTCCCCAGTCGAAGTCGTCGTCCTGAGCGGCCGCGAAGTTGTTGATCTCCGGCCCGAAAGCGTCGGTGAAACTGGGTTGCAGTGCGTGACTTGGGGCGTCCTGGCGCAGGATCTGGCCGCCGAGTTCGAGGGTGAAGGGATAAGGGCCTTCATGCCGTTCGCCGAAGGAACCTAGCGACATGCCGGTGAAGTTCTTGGTGACCCGCATGCCGTAGAGACGCGGCTCGGTCAGGAAGATGTTGGTCGTCAGGCCGGTGTCGTCGGAGTTGAGGAAGGCCCCGGTGATGGCCGTCTCATCGGTGACGTTCTTGATGTAGGCCATGACGTTCCAGCCGGCCTCTTCATTGGTGAAGATCGCGGCCAGGTTCATCGTGAAGTATTCGTCGAGCCGGTCGAACTCGTGGTCGTTGAAGACCCGCCACCACGACTCCGACTGCCAGTGCAGGTCGGTGTGCAGCGTCGCCAGCCAATCGTTCGGCAGCGGGATGGTGTAGTCGGCGGTGATCGTCGCCGTCAGGTCCGGCGCGTTGGGCAGTTCATTGCCGCCCAGCGGCTTGTCGATCCCCTCACCGTGATTGGGGGCGGTCGCCGGGTTGAAGCCGCGATAGGGCTGATCGACCGAGAAGCCCTGGTTGGTGATGAAGGTGTTGGGGTTGTACGGCTGCTCGGTAACCGGATCGAGACCGAACTGATAGGCGATCTCGCAGCCGCCGGGGCCGCCGCCGCCGATATTGCCGACCTTGTAGACCCCACCGGCCCGCGCGAACATTTCGGCGGGCAGGATGCAACTCGACGCGAAGGTCGGGAACGGCCGCAGGATGGTCCAGTTGGGATCGCCGGCGGTGCGGTCCATGAGGTCGACCGCCTTTTCGCCGTCGGCGATGCGGGTCTTCTCATAGCCGACCTTGACGCCCAGCTTGAAGTTGTCGGCGGGCCGCCAGTCGCCTTCCAGCTCGAGACCCCAGACGGTGGCGTCGAAGTTGCGGTTGAAAGCCGAGCGGTCGACGATCTCCGAGATCTGATAGTCTTTGTAGTCGTAGTAGAAGGCGGCCAGGTTCAGGGTCACACGGCCATCGGCCAAGGTATTCTTGGATCCCAGCTCGAAGGCGTCCACGAATTCCGGCTGGAAAACTTTCGGCCGGGTGGCGGAATCCGAAATCTGCTGCTGAGCGGCGGTGATGTCCGCGTAGTAGACCCGCACAAACCCCGGCGGATTGGCGCCGCCGGCCTTGTATCCGTGAGCATACGACGCATAGAGCAGCGTCTCGTCGGTGAACCCCAGGTCCGGCTTCCAGTCGACCGCCACGCGGCCGGTGGGCTCGCGCCATTCCTGCTCGATCACTTCGGCGACCGGGTAGCCGTACGACTGCGTCGCCAGGATCCAGGTCGGAATCCGCGGTGCTTCCTTTTTGTCGACCGTCCAGCGCAGGCCCGCTGTGAATTTCAGATTTTCGGTGAGGTTATAGTAGGCCTCGCCGAAGACCGCGTATGAGATCAGCTTATATGGATTGTTACTCAGGAAGTAGTTGTGGCCCTGATCGTTCAGGCTGCCGATCGGGTTGGGGTCGATATAGGTGCAGCCCTGGACCGGATAGATGCCGTCTAGAGGCAGGTTGCCGTTCGGGTTTCCCGGCTGCAGGCCATACACGAGGCAGTGGGAGTTATCCGTCACGCCGCCGGTATAAGCCGGATAATCATTGAACACCGGTCCCAGCGCGGCGATCAGGCTGACCGAGTTCAGGAAGACATAGTATTTGTCGTAGCTGTCGGCGCGCAGCCAGTTGGCGCCCAGGCTGAAGTTGAACGGCCCTTCGAAATCCGAGGCCAGACGGAATTCCTGACTGAACTGGCGCGCCTCGGCCGTGGCGACGTCCACGGCGACGAGCCGGTCCGAACACCCGAGTTGCGGATCGCAGAAAATCCCGCCGTCCGGCCCCGGCAACAGGACACCCGGACGATCGCCCGGCAGCGGCTGACGCCAGGCGCCGGGCGCGGTGTTGAAGCGGTTGAAGTCCTGCTTCGAGAACACCCAGTCGACGCTGTAGGCGGTTTCCGACGACAGTGTCAGCGTGTCGGTGAGATCCACGCTGATCTGCAGCTCGCCCAGGTCCGTCCGCGCGCGGTATTCGGGATCGACGGCCGACTCGATCACCCGCCAATCCGGCGTCTGGACCCGGCTGACGTAGGGGTCGTCCAACTGCGTCGGAAGACCGATGGCCGACAGCGAGGTGTAGTAGGCGATCATCGACCCGTTCGGGGTCTGGAACGAGTCCGGCGAGTAAAGGGACTCCCGTTCGCACCCCTGGCTCAGCTGGCCCTGGACGCCGGAACGCTGGCCGTCGTTGCCCTGATTGACCCAGAGCGTGCCGTGCTCGACGGGGATGCCGCCGACATTGGTGAGCTCGTGCTTTTTGCAGAGCTGCTTGCCCGAGCGCAGGCGGTCGTCGTCCTCCTCGAAGTGTTCCCAGATCAGGTTCACGTCGATGGCGTCAGTGGGCGCAAAGCGCAGCGACAGGCGGGTCGACCAAAGGTCGCGGCCGTCGATCGGGTTGCCCGTCAGTTCGTTGGTCGCGTAGCCGTCACGCTTGGTCCAAGCGCCGGCCAGTCGCACGGCGACCTTGTCCTCGACCAGCGGAATGTTGACCATTCCCTCCAGGCGGGTGGAGTTGAAGTTCGAGATGTCGCCCGACAGCTTGGCCTCGGCGGTAAACTTTGGCTTCTGGCTGATGATGTTGACGACGCCCGCCGTGGCGTTACGGCCGTAGAGCGTGCCCTGAGGTCCACGCAGCACCTCGACCCGCTGCAGATCGTAGAATTCCTGCTCGAAGAAGCGGTTACGGATGAAGGGGGTGTTGTTGAACGCCACTGCAACCGCCGGGTCGGTCGTCGCGGAAATGGCCTGGGTGCCAATGCCGCGCAGCTGCACCGAGTACGAACTGAAGTTCGTCTTCGTGAAGGTCATGTTGGGGACCTGAGTAATCAGGTCCGGACCGCCGGCGATCTGTTGTCGGGTGAGGTCTTCCTGGGTGAACGCCGAAATCGCGATCGGCACGTCTTGGATGTCTTCTTCCCGCTTCTGCGCCGTGACGATCAGCGCCTCGACGGTCCCGGAGTCAGCGCCGTCCCCCGCGGCGCTTCCGGACTGGGGGTCGGTAAGGGTCACCGTCGTCCCGTCGTTGGCGGCGACCACCAGGCCGGTGGCCCGCAGCAGGGTGTCGAGCGCCTCGTCGGCGGTCATGTCGCCGCGTACGGCCGGGGCGTTCTTGCCCTCGACGGCGTCGTAGGGGAACAGCACCCGCAGGCCTGACTGGCGCGAAAAATCGTTGAGCGCCGAGCCCGCGTCCTGGGCGGCGATGTCGAAGCTGATCGGCCGTTCCTGGGCCATGGCCGCCGTGGCCAAGAGGGTCGCCGCCGCGCCGCCCAGCAGCGCCGCCTTCAACCCGCCTCGCGCAATCCGCCTGTCGCGATACATCCTGTTCCCCCCGTTTTCCTGTCTGGAAGCTCTTGGCCCCTGCAGCAGGAAACGAACGGGTGCGGCGCGACCTCCATACGGTCGCGTGAAAATCCTACGACGCGTGGACGAGGTAGGTCACGTCGCCCTCGCCGGGCACCACGCGCACCGGGAAACCGGCCTCGAGCGCGGCCAGGAAACGGTCGACCTCCTGAGCGCCGAACCGGCCGCCGACCCGGATCGAGGCGATGCGAGGGTCGGCGACGACGAGGCGGCGGTCGTTGTAGCGGTTGAACTCGGCGGCGGCCTGTTCGAGCGTGTCGCCCTCGAATTCCACCACCCCGTCGCGCCACAGCAACCGGCGGCGCAGCACTTCGGGGTCGAGGTTCAGTTCCGCAACCGCGCCCGTGGCGATGACCGCGCCCCGGCCCTGACTGACCTGACGCGGCGCGGCGGCGGTGCGCTCGTCCACCGCGACCACGCCCTCGGTGACCGTCAGTTCGACCACCTTGTCGCGCATGCGGATGTTGAAGGCGGTGCCCACCGCGCGGACCTGCGCCTCGCCGGCCTTCACGACGAACGGGCGCGACGGGTCCTTGGCGACCTCGAACAGCGCCTCGCCCCGGGTCAGCACGATGTCGCGGCGGGTGTCGGAGTAGGCGACGGCGATGCGGCTGTCGGTGTTCAGCTCCACCCGGCTGCCGTCGGGCAGGCTGACGGTGCGCCGCTCGCCCCGCGCGGTCATTTCCACCTGCTTGCGGGTCAGCGCCCAGCCGCCGACGGCGCCCACGCCGAGCACGCCGACCGCAAGGCTGGCGGCCATGCGCCGGGTGATCCCGAACGCCGGCTGCGGCGCCTCGGCGATCTGCGGCAGCGCCTTCAGCCGCTCGGCGCGCTCCCAGGCGGCCTCGACGCGGGCGAAGGCGGCGGCGTGCGCGGGGCTCTCGTCCAGCCAGGCATCGACCTCGGCCGGATCGGCGGCGCCCGACTGCGCGCGGGCGAACAGCGCGGCGGCTGCTTCCATCATCGCTTCGTCCTGCGCCATCGACCCTCGTCCGCGCCGGGGCGGCGAACCGGCTCGGCGGCGCCGAGCGCGCGCGTCACCGCCACCATGGCCTTGGCCAAGTGCTTCTCTACAGTGGAAACGGACAGGCGCAGCTCCGCCGCTATCTCCCGCGGCGACAAATCCTGCACGCGGCGCATCAGGAACACGCGGCGGGGCTGCGGCGGCAGGGCGTCCAGCACCGCCTGCAACCGGCGCAGCTCGTCGCGGGCGGCGACGGCCGCCTCCGGACCCGGCTGGCCGTCGTCGAGGTGCAATGCCTCGAGGTCGGCCATGAAGTCGATGGAGACGATGGCGTGGCGGCGCGCCGCGTCGACCAGCAGGTTCCGCGCGATCTGGAACACCAGCGCCCGGCCCTGGTCCATCCGCCGCCAGTTCTCGCTGGAATAGGCGCGGGTCAGCACCTCGCTGACCACATCCTCGACATCGGGGATGCGCAGCGACAGCAGGCGTCGGCGCAGCGCCGCTTCATGCGGCAGGATCTGCGCCTTGAACCAGGCCATCTTTTCCGCGCGTTCGTTCAACGCCGGCCCCTATACGTGCGTATACGCGCAAGCGTCCGCCCCGCCGGTCGGGGGTGTCAAGTGAGGGAAAAAGAGGCGGCGGTGGGAGCCGCCGCCTCAGTCGATTCCGGTTCAGAGGGGACCGAAGCCGGAGCTAGCCGCCGAAGCCGACGGAGAGCTTGAAGTACGGGCCGTCGATGGTGCGATCGACGTCCTCGGGGGCGGAGAAGCCGCCGTCGATGGCGTCGAAGTACCGCTCCCAGCGATAGCCGGCGCCGGCGGTGAACCCGCCGATGGAATAGGACAGGCCCAGGGTCCCGGAGAAGGTGGTCACCGTCCCGTCCTCCGCGCGGCTGATCTCGACCGGAGGCGCGTCGGAGATGATGGCCATCGGCGCGACCACGAAGCCGGCCGCGACCGTCTGAAACGCATTGAGTTCCACCCGGTACGACCGCCGGTGGGCGGAAGTATTGGTTTCTTTGTCGCCGAACAGCACACCGCCCCACAAGGACCAGTCCAGCTCGACCCGGCCGGCGTCTCCAGCGTCCAGAAGTGGAACCGCCGCTTCCCATGAAGCCACCGGGCCCACACCACTGAACTCCCGCTCGGTGACGGACGTGATGTCATTGACCGTGCGCGTGACGACAGGCGGACCGTACGGGTCGACCACTTCGAAGAAGCCCTCGGGGATGGTCCAGTCGGCGATGCCCCGCAGTATTCC
>CAMLRH010000139.1 GCA_946482375.1 uncultured Caulobacteraceae bacterium
CCAGCGCCTCCTGCGTGAACGCCGAAATGGCGATCGGCACGTCCTGGATATCTTCCTCGCGCTTCTGCGCGGTGACGATCAGGGCCTCGACGGTTCCATCAGCGCCGTCCCCCGCGGCGCTTCCGGACTGGGGGGCGGCGGACTCCGCGCTGGCGACGGCGATGAGGCCGGAGGGGTCGCGCTTGACCGTGAGCGAGGTGCCTTCGAGCAAGCGCGCCAAGGCGTCTTCCGATGAAAGTTCGCCGCTGACGCCGGAAGTCTTCATGCCGCGCACGTCGGCGACGCGGTAGATCAGCTGTTCGCCGGACTGGCGGATGTAGAGGTCGAGCGCCTGGCTGAGTTCGCCAGCCGGCACCGCGAACTCGCGCTGCTCGGCGTGCGCCGCCGTGGTCAGCGCCAACGCGCAGACACCGCCGGCCAATACGGACTTGAGCGTCCTCGTTCTCATCTCTTCCCCCCTGGTCCCGCCGCTCTGAAATTCGGCGGCAATGACCGGGACAAGCGGGCCGGAGAATTCCGGAACACGCTCAACTCGAAATTCTGATCTCGTCTGCGTTTTCTTCTACGTTCAGGCCGAAAGCCTCGCGCAACAGGCGGGCAAAGGCGTCGACGTTTTCGGCTTCGAAACTGCCGGTGATGCGCACGGCGGCGGCGTCCGGATCGTCGACCACCAGCTTCTTGCGGTTGTAGCGGTTGATCTCCTCTGCGGCGTCGCCGAGCGTCGACTTGTCGAACATGAGAAGGCCGCGACGCCAGGCCAGTTCGCTTTCGACCCGCGCGGCCGATTTTGGCGTCACCAGGGTCGCGACCTCGTCGGCGATGACGACGTCGCCGCCCGTCACCACCGCCGGCGGGATGGCCCGCGCCGGCCGCACGGGATCGAGGCGCACCTTGCCCTCGGCCACGGCGACCTGCAGGCGATCGCCGTCACGACGGACTGAGAATTTCGTACCCAGCACGGTGACCTTGCGGTCGCCGGCGATCACCACGAAGGGGCGGTTGGGGTCCTTGGCGACCTCGAAATAGGCCTCCCCGCGTTCCAGCCAGACGGTGCGCTGCTCCTCGGCCAGCGCGACGCGGACCTTCGTGTCGGTGTTCAGCTCGATCTTCGAGCCGTCGGCCAGCGGCGCGGTGGCGTGACCGCCAAGTTCGGTGGCGTAAACCTTGCGCCCGCTGAACGGCTGGAAGCCGACCACCGAGGCCAGCCCGACAGCCAGCGCCACCCCCGCCGCCATCGCCGCGGGGCGCCAGCGGGCGAGCAGCGGCCGATGCTCCCGCGCAGCCACACCGCCCTTCAGCACGCTGAGCCGGCCAACCTTGCGCCAGCCATACTCCATGCGCAGCCAGGCGACCCGGTGGGCGGTCGCCTCCTCCAGCCAGGCGTCCAGCGCCGCCTGGTCGTCGGCCGACCACTCCGGCTGCTCCTGGCGCGAGCGCCACAGCGCGGCGCGTTCCTCGATGCTCATCGCGCTCGTCATAGGCTGCCTGCCTTCGGTTCGCGGGCGGCGGCGCCCCGGCGCACCTTGCCCGTGCCGCCCAGCATGAAGTCGATCAGCGCCCGCATGCCGTAGACCATCTGCTTCTCGACGGTATCCTCCCCCACGCCCAGCCTCGCCGCCGTCTCGCGCTGGGACAGGCCCTCGATGCGGCGCAGGACAACCACCTGGCGGCAGCGCGGCGGCAGCTTGTCGAGGCCGGCCTGCAGGCGGCGCAGTTCATCGCGCGCCTCGACGTTGCGCTCGGGGCTGGCGGTGTCGGCGGCGACGTTCAGCGCCTCGAGATCGGCGACCAGCTCGATGGAGACCACCTGCCCCCGCACCGCCCGGTTGATCAGCAGGTTGCGCGCGGCGCGGAAGACGAAGGCCTTGGTCTGGACCGGTAACCCCTCGCGGCCGGCGTCGTAGAGCTTGACGTATAGCTCCTGACGCAGGTCGGCGATCTCGGAGGGGTTGCGCCAGTTGCGGCGCAGAAAGCGCATGAGCGCCGGCTCCAGAGGCATGACCTCCGTGAGGAACCACTCGTCCAGCCGCTGCGCGTCCACCATGTCCGCCGCCCCAATGGGCGAAGCTTCCTCCGCCCGACCCTGTGATGACAAGCGGGCGCGGGAAATCCGGAACAGGGCGGGTGAAAAATTTGCACCGGCGGCGGCGGAATGTTGAGGTCGGGTCGTCGCGGATGGAGGAGACAATGACGGGCGGATCCTACTGGCTCGTGAAATCCGAGCCCGGAACCTACAGCTTCGAAGATCTGCGACGCGACGGCTCGACCGTCTGGGACGGCGTGCGCAATCACGCCGCCGCGTTGCATCTGAAAGCGATGAAGGCCGGCGACGAGGTGCTGTTCTACCACTCCGGCGAGGGCAAGGCGGTCGTCGGGGTCGCCACGGTGTCGCGCGAGGCCTTCCCGGACGCGAGCGACCCGACGGGCCGGTTCGTGGCGGTGGAACTGACGGCGAAGCGGGCGTTGCCCCGGCCCGTCACGCTGGCCGAGATGAAGGCGAACCCCGCACTGGCCGGCATGGTCATGCTGCGCCAGGGACGGCTGTCGGTGTCGCCGGTGGAGGCGCGGGAATGGGCCGCGATCTTGGCGATGGCCGAGGCCTGAAAGAAGCGAGGCGGCGGGACGTGAACGCCCGCCGCCTCAGTGGTTCCGGTTCAGAGGGGACCGAAGCCGGACAACTTATCCGCCGAAGCCGATGGCGAGCTTAAAGTAGGGCCCATCGAGGGTGCGGTCGCCCTCCTTCGCTTCGTCGAAGCCAACATCGAGGACATCGAAATAGCGCTCCCAGCGATAGCCCGCGCCGACCCTGACGCGGCCCGCCTCGTAGGCGAGGCCGAGGGATACATCGGCGACAGGCACGGTGGCGGAATCGCTGCGCGATTCATCAAACGCGGTCTCGATGGGCGTTCCAACGGTGGGAATCGGGAAGGAAAGGCCGTCCGAACCGAAATTGGCGCCTGCCGTGCGGAGCAAGTCGTCACCGATGACCTGCGTATCCCGATCGCCGAAGAGCACTCCGCCGGTGACGGACCAGTCGAGCTCGAGGTGGCCTGTCCGGTCGTTGCCGAGCAGGGGAATGGCCGCGTCCCAGGAGAGGGTGGGACCCACGCCCTCGAACTCCCGATTGGCCCTCAGTTCCGCGCGGGACTCGATGACCGTGCTCGTAAGGAAGAACCAGCCCGGCGGGATGACCCAGTCATCGAGCGCACGGCCCGTAAAAAGGGTGGACGATTCAAACGAAGCCCGCCGAATGCCGGCGCTCAGTTGGGAGCGCGAGAAGGCGGACCCCAGACCCACGTCGTAGCCAACGGCGAAGTCGATGATTTCATGATCTTCGTCATCGCGGGCCGAAACGTCCGAGAAGGACACCACCGGATAGTGAGAGGCTGAGACGCTGTACTTCGGACTTGCCGGGTCGCACAGGAGGTTGGCGATGGGACCAGGTGGGAAGGCGCAGGTGTTCGGGTCAATTATGACGTCGGTGTGCTGGCGATGGTCGCCACCATTGGTCCTGCCGTAGCGCATCCCGGCCGAGACGCTCCAGGGAGAATTATCGGGACGCCAGGTCAGGCGAACTGAACGCCCGTCGCCCCAGTCGAGATCGCGGTTCTGGATTTCGTCGGTGGTGTTGAGCGCGTCCGAGACGCCGGCGAAAGACGGCGGCGCGAACGCCTCGTAAGGCGCGTCCTGCCGCTGGACCTGGCCGCCGAGTTCGACGGTGAGCGGGAATGGCCCCTTATGGTCGAGGTTCGCGCCGGTCCACCATGGACCGCCGGTCCAGTCCTTCGTGACGCGTAAGCCATAGAGCCGCGGCTCGGTCAGGAAGACGTTCGTCGTCAGGCCGGTGTCGTCGGAGTTGAGGAACGCGCCCGTGATGCTGTCGCGGTCAAAGACGTTCTTGACGTACGCCATCACCTTCCAGCCGGCCGGCTCGTTGGTGAAGATCGCGGCGACGTTGACGTTGGTGTACGCCTTCAGCTTGTCATAGCCCTCGGTGTTGAAGATCCGCGTCCAGGCCTCGGACTGCATGTACAAGTCGGTGTGGAGCGTCATCAGCCAGTCCGACGGCAGCGGGATCGTGTAGTCAGCCGTGATCGTCGCCGTGAAGTGCGGCGCGTTGGGCAACTCGTTGCCGGACAGGTCCTTGAAGAAGCCTTCGCCACGGTTCGACAACGCCACAAGACAGGCCGGATCCACGCCCGGATATTCATTGCCGCTGCCCGGCGCGCCGGCGTCGGTTGGCCAGCAGGGATAATCGGCGGGATCCGTGCTCCAGCCGGCGTAGTTGGTGTCGACGCGCCATTGCTCGTTACCCTGGATGCCACCAGGACGGTACGGGTAGGGCGCATACGGGTCGCCCGTGACCGGATCCTCGTTGAGGATGTAGGCGTGCTCACAGCCGCCGGGATTGCCGCCGCTCTGACCGCCGACGCCAACGAGATCGGGATTTGCGGGGTCCGCAGGCCGGTTTCCTATGAACAGCCAGGCGGGCAGCATGCAGTTTGAAGGTTGCGTCGGGAACGGGCTGACTACCATCCAGTTCGGATCGCCGTTTGTGCGATCCATGGTGTCGATCGCCTGCTCGCCGTCCGCGACCCGGGTCTTCTCGTACCCGAGCTTCAGGCCCAGCCGAAGATTTTCGACCGGACGCCAGTCGCTCTCGAGTTCCAGGCCCCAGACCTCAGCGTCGAAGTTCATGTTCACCGCCGACCGGTTTACGATCTGCGAGATCTGGTAGCCCTCATAGTCATAGTAGAACCCCGCCAGATTGAGGGTCATCGCACCGTCGAGCAGCGTATTCTTGGCGCCAAGCTCGAACGCGTCGATGAATTCGGCCTCGAAGGTTCGCGGATGGGTGGCCGAAGCGGAGAGATAATCACCCAGTCCGGCCCCGGCGTCGCCTTCGACTTCGCCGCGGATGACGAGCCCCGCTGGCGGCGGGTTCATGCCGCCTGCCTTGTAGCCGTGACCATACGAGGCGTAGACGAGCGTCTCGTCGGTGAACGCGAGGTCGGGCTTCCAGTCGACCGATAGCCGCCCCGTAGGCTCCCGCCATTCCTGCCGGACAACCTCGGCGATGCTGTAGCCGACGTAGTCGGCGCCCAGCACCCAGCTGGGAATACGAGGCGCTTCTTTTTTGTCGACGGTCCAGCGCAGCCCGCCGGTGATCTTCAGCGTGTCGGTGAGGTTGTAGTAGGCCTCGCCGAACACCGCATAGGAGATCAGCTTATATGGGTTTTTACTAAGGAAGTAGTTGTGGCCGAGATCATTCAGTGAGGTGATCCCTTTGGGATCGATATAGACACAGCCGAGGATGTTCTCGGCACGGGACGTATTCGGCGGCCGCAGCCCGTAGGGCAGACAGACATCATTGGTCGTCACCCCCGGCTCCCAGGGCACAGCCAAAGAACCGTTACCCTGCAGCTGCGTCTGCGCCGAATACATCGTCAGGCTGTTAAACATGACGTAGTATTTGTCCTCCGTGTCGTAGCGGAGGTAGTTGGCGCCAAGGCTGAAGTTGAACGGCCCCTCATATGACGATCCGACCCGGAACTCCTGGCTGAAGTGCCTGGAACGTGCGGTAGAGACGTCGATCCCGACCAGCCGGTCGGCGCATCCGATCTGCGGATCGCAGAAGACTCCCTCAGGGCTCAGGATTCCCGTCGTAACCCAGTAGTTCGGATTTCCCTGGTTGTCGGTCGTCTCCCACGCCCCCGGTGCGGTGTTGAACCGGTTGAAATCCTGCGTGGAGAAGATTTCGTCGATCGCGTAGCCAGTCTCGGACGTCAGGGTCAGGTTGTCGGTGAGGTCATAGCTGACCTGCAGCTCTACGGTGTCGGTGTTGGCCTTATAGAGCGGGTCAACCGTCGACTCGATGACCCGCAGGTCGCGCGATTGCGTCCTGCCGAGGTACGGATCGGTCAGCGCGATCGGAAGGGCCTGCGCCCCGAGCGGGCCGTAATAGGGCACGGAAAGTCCGTTCGGGACCTCAAAGGAGTCCGGAGAATAGAGGGAGGCCGGGGCGCAGCCCTGACTGAACGTTCCCTGCACCCCGGCGAAGGCCAGCCCGCCTGAGACCGGTCCGCCCGAGGATTGGCCATAGTCGGCGAGACCGGTGAAGTGATCGACCGGAACCCCTCCGACTTCAGTCACCTCGTGCGTGTGGCACAGCTGTTTGCCCGAGCGAAGACGGTCATCGTCCTCCTCGAAGTGCTCCCAGATGATGTTGACGTCGAGAGCGTCCGTCGGCGCGATGCGCAGCGACGCCCGGGTCGACCACAGGTCGCGGCCGTCGATGGGGTTGCCGGTGATCTCGTTGGTGACGAAGCCTTCCCGCTTGGTCCAGGCACCGGCGAGGCGCAGGGCGACGACGTCGTCCACCAGCGGCACGTTGAGCATGCCTTCGATGCGGGTGGAGCTGTAGTTGGACACGTCGCCCGAAAGCTTTGCCTCGTAGGTGAACTTCGGCTTCTGCGAGATCAGGTTGACGACGCCGGCGGTGGCGTTGCGGCCATAGAGCGTGCCCTGCGGGCCACGTAGAACCTCGATCCGCTGCAGGTCATAGAATTCCTGCTCGAAGAAGCGGTTACGGATGAACGGCGTGTTGTTGAAGGCCACGGCCACAGCGTTGTCGGTCGTGGCCGAAATGGCCTGGGTGCCGATGCCGCGGATCTGGATCGAGTAGCTGGTGAAGTTCGTCTTGGTGAACGTCATGTTGGGGACCTGGGTCATCAGGTCCGGACCACCGGCAACTTGGCTACGCTCCAGCTGTTCCTGCGTGAACGCGCTGATCGCGATCGGCACGTCCTGGATATCTTCCTCACGCTTCTGAGCGGTCACCACCAGCGTATCGACTGTTCCATCAGCGCCGTCGGACGCGCTTCCGGACTGGGGGGCTTGGTCAACGCCCCGGATGGTCACCACGCCGCCCGGCGTGCGTTCGGCGACGAGGCCGGTGCCGG
>CAMLRH010000140.1 GCA_946482375.1 uncultured Caulobacteraceae bacterium
GAAGCCTACCAGGACTGCGTCTCCCCCTACCTCGCCTTCCTCGACCAGCATCGCGGCGAAGCGCTGTCACTGAGCGACCTCGGCGGCGTCACCGCCGGTGAACTCCGCGCCTACCTCGCCCATCGCCGTTCGGGCGACCGGCCGCTGTCGGCGCGGTCCGTCTCGCAGGCGCTGAGCGCCATCCGCTCCTTCCACCGCTTCCTCGACCGCCGCCTCGACACCCCCAACCATGCGCTGGAGCTGGTGAAGGGCCCGCGCGTGAAGCCCGGCGCGCCGCGCCCTGTCTCCGAAGACCACGCCCGCGGCCTCATCGAGGAAGCGACCGGCGATCCCGACCGCGAACCGTGGGAAGCCGCGCGTGACGAGGCCGTCCTGACCCTGCTTTGGGGTTGTGGCCTTCGTATCTCTGAAGCGCTGTCGCTGAAGCGCTCCGACGCGCCGCTCAGCGACGCCATCCGCATCACCGGCAAGGGCTCGAAGACCCGCGTGGTGCCCGTGCTGGATGAGGTGCGTGAGGCGGTGAACCGCTACGTCGCCGCGCTGCCCCGACCACTCCAGCCCGACGACGCCCTGTTCCGCGCCAAACGCGGCGGACCGCTGAGCCCTCGCCACGTGCAGGCGACGATGCAGAACCTGCGCAGCCGTCTGGGCCTCAGCGAACGCGCCACACCGCACGCACTCCGCCACTCCTTCGCCACGCACCTGCTGGGCGCCGGCGCCGACCTGCGCTCGATCCAGGAACTGCTCGGCCACGCCTCGCTGTCGACCACCCAGAAATACACCGAGGTCGACGCCGCCCGGCTGCTGGCCGCCTACGAAAGCGCCCATCCGCACGCCTGACGCTCGGGCGCCGCTGGACTTTCTTGCCCCTGAACCCCTACATCGCCCGCCATGTCGGGCAAAACTCTCTATGACAAGATCTGGGACGCGCATGTCGTCGCCACCGAGGGCGACGAGGCGATCCTCTATATCGACCTGCACCTGATCCACGAGGTGACGACGCCGCAGGCCTTCGCCGGCCTTCGCGCCGCCGGCCGGCCGGTGCGCCGCCCCGACCGCACGCTCGCTGTCGCCGACCACAACGTGCCGACCGAAGGCCAGAGCCTCGGCATCGACGCCGTCGCCGACGAGGAAGCCCGCCTGCAGCTGCAGACGCTGGCCCGCAACGTCAAGGACGCCGGCATCGAGTTCTTCAGGATGGGCGATATCAGGAACGGCATCGTCCACGTCGTCGGGCCCGAGCAGGGCCGCACCCAGCCCGGCATGACCATCGTCTGCGGCGATTCGCACACCTCGACCCACGGCGCCTTCGGGGCCTTAGCGCACGGCATCGGCACCTCGGAAGTCGAGCACGTTCTGGCCACGCAAACCCTGCGCGCGAAGAAGTCGAAGAACCTGCGCGTCACCATCGACGGCGAGCCCGCCCCCGGCGTCGGCGCCAAGGACTTCGCGCTGGCGGTCATCGGCGAGATCGGCACCGCCGGCGGCACCGGCTACGTCATCGAGTATGCCGGTTCGGCCGTCCGCGCGCTGTCGATGGAAGGGCGCATGACGCTCTGCAACCTGACCATCGAGGCCGGCGCCCGGGCGGGCCTGATCGCGCCGGACGAGACCACCTACGACTACCTGCGCGGCCGTCCCTCCGCGCCCAAGGGCGGCGCCTGGGAGATGGCGCTCTCCTACTGGAAGAGCTTCTTCACCGACGAGGACGCCGTCTTCGACCGCGAAGTCCGGATCGACGCCTCGAAGATCGCGCCGCTGGTCACCTGGGGCACCAGCCCCGAGGACGTCATCGCCGTCACCGACGTCGTGCCCGATCCCACGAGCTTCCCCACCGCCGACAAGCGCGCGGCGGCCGAACGCGCGCTTGACTACATGGGCCTCTCGGCCGGCCAGCCGATTTCCGAGGCGAAGGTCGATGTCGTCTTCATCGGCTCCTGCACCAACAGCCGCATCGAGGACCTGCGCGTGGCTGCGAAGATCGCCGAAGGCCGCCAGGTCGCGCCGGGCGTCCGCGCCATGGTCGTGCCAGGCTCCGGCCTCGTCCGCGCGCAGGCCGAGGAAGAAGGCCTCGACGAGGTCTTCAAGGCCGCGGGTTTCGAATGGCGCGAACCGGGCTGCTCCATGTGTCTCGGCATGAACCCCGACCGTCTCGCGCCCGGCGAACGCTGCGCCTCGACCTCGAACCGCAATTTCGAGGGCCGTCAGGGTCGCGGCGGCCGCACCCATCTCATGAGCCCGGCCATGGCCGCGGCCGCCGCCATCGCCGGCCGCATCGCGGATGTCAGGGATTTTCTGTGACCCCTCTTTTTCCGCTCATTCCCGCGAAAGCGGGGACCCAGGCTTTTTCTGAAACCCCGGCGCCTGGCAGGAAAGTCAGCCAAATACACCTGGGTCCCCGCTTTCGCGGGGATGAGCGGGGTGGGGGTTTCTGATGCTGAAGGCGCTGGACCACATCGCGCTGGTGGTCGAGGACCTCGACGCGGCGGTCGCCCGCTACGAGGACCTGCTCGGTCGCGCGCCCAACTGGCGCGGCGCCGATGGCGGCGCGGCGCACACCTGGTTCCAGCTCTCCAACATGGCCCTCGACGTCATCGCCGCCACCGGGCCCGGCTACACCGGCGACCGCGTGAAAGCCCGCCTCGACGAACAGGGCGAAGGCATCTGGGCGCTCGCCTTCACCGTCGACGACATGGCCAAGACCCGCCACCGGCTGGACCGCGTCGGCGTTCCCTCCACCGAGCCTCGGCCTATCCGTGCGACCCATCCGGACACCGGCGAGAAGCGCTACTGGACGACCTCGATCGCGGACCCTGCCGCCACGGCGGCGACCAACATCTTCCTGATCGAGGAAGCCCCGTGGCCCGCCTCGCACTTCAACGGCGATGAGGCCGCGGCCGTTAGCGGCCTCGACCACGTCGTCATCAACACGCCGAACCCGGAGCGCGCCGCCGCCCTCTACGGCGCGCGGCTGGGCCTCGACATGCGGCTCGACCGCTCCAACGAGCAGTGGGGTACGCGGCTGATGTTCTTCCGCTGCGGCGATCTCGTCGTGGAGGTCGCCCATGCGCTGAAGGGCGGCGTGTCGGACGGCCCTGACCATCCCTGGGGCCTGTCCTGGCGCGTTTCCGACATCGACGCCGCCAACGCTCGCATGAAAGGCGACGGGTTCGACGTCTCGGACGTCCGCACCGGCCGCAAGCCCGGCACCCGCGTCTTCACCGTCCGCGACGCCCCCGCCAAGGTCCCCACTCTCGTGATCGGAGCCGCCTGATGCAGCCCTTCACCCGCCTCGACGGCAAGGCCGCGCCCTTGCCGCTGGCCAACATCGACACCGACCAGATCATCCCCAAGCAGTTCCTCAAGACGGTGGAGCGCGAGGGGCTGGCCAAGGGCCTGTTCTACGACTTCCGCTTCGACGAGGCGGGGCGCGAGAAGCCCGACTTCGTGCTGAACCGGCCGGAGTACAAGGGCGCGGCGGTGCTGGTCACCGGTGACAACTTCGGCTGCGGCTCCAGCAGAGAGCACGCGCCCTGGGCGCTGATGGACTTCGGCGTCCGCTGCGTGATCGCGCCCTCCTTTGCGGACATCTTTCGCGGCAACTGCCTCAACAACGGCCTGCTTCCCGTCGCCCTGCCGCCCGAGCAGGTCGAGGCGTTGATGGAGGAGGCGCGGGGCGGCAACCACGTCTTCTCCGTCGACCTGGAGACCCAGACCGTCACCGCCCCCTCCGGCAAGGCCTTCCGTTTCGAGATCGACCCGGCGGCCAAGGAAAAGCTGCTCAAGGGTCTCGATTCCATCGGCGAGACGCTGCAGCACGCCACCGACATCGACGTCTTCGAGATGAAGCAGGCGCTGGCCAAACCCTGGCTGGAGGATCGGCCATGAGCCTGATCGTCGCCGGCACGGTCCGGGTCCCCCCGGAGAACGTCGACCGCTTTCGCCCGCACATGGCCGCCATGATGGCCGCTAGCCAGGCCGAGGACGGCTGCATCGCCTACGGCTATGCCGAGGACGTCGCCGAGCCCGGCCTCATCCACGTCTTCGAGGTCTGGCGCGACCAGGCGGCGCTCGAAGCCCACTTCCAGACGCCGCACATGGGCAAGTGGCGCGCGCAGTGGCCGAGCTTCGGGGTTTCCGACCGGCGTCTGACCGCCTATGAGGTCGCCGCCGAACGGCCCCTCTAAGGAAGACCATGCCCACTCTGCTCCTGCTGCCCGGCGACGGCATCGGCCCTGAAGTCTGCGCGCAGGTGCGCCGCGTGGCCGCCGTCCTGACGCCCAATCTGACCATCGACGAGCGGCCGTTCGGCGGCGCGAGCTACGACGAGCACGGCGCGCCGATCACCGACGAGGCGGTGGCCGCCGCGCTCGCCGCCGACGCGGTGCTGATGGGCGCGGTCGGCGGGCCGAAGTGGGCGGGTGTCGAGCGGACCAAGCGCCCCGAAGCGGGCCTGCTTCGCCTGCGCAAGGAGATGGCGGTGTTCGCCAACCTGCGCCCGGCGCTGTGCTTCGACGCCTTGGCCGACGCCTCGACCCTGAAGCGGGAGGTCGTCGCCGGCCTCGACATCATGATCGTTCGCGAGCTGACCGGCGGGGTCTATTTCGGCGAGCCGCGCGGCATCGAGACCCTGTCCGACGGCCAGCGGCGCGGGATCGACACCCAGGTCTATACGACGAGCGAAATCGAGCGCGTCAGCCGCGTCGCCTTCGAGCTGGCGCGCGGCCGCCGCAACAAGGTCACCTCCTGCGAGAAGTCGAACGTGATGGAGAGCGGCCTGCTGTGGCGCGAGGTCGTCACCGACCTGCACAAGCGCGACTACGCCGATGTCCAGCTGGAGCACATGCTGGCCGACAACGCCGCCATGCAGCTGGTTCGCGCGCCGACGCAGTTCGACGTCATCCTGACCGACAACCTGTTTGGCGACATCCTGTCCGACGAGGCCAGCCAGCTGACCGGCTCGCTGGGCATGCTGCCGTCGGCGGCGCTCGGCGAACCCGGCAAGCCCGGCCTCTACGAACCGATCCATGGCTCGGCGCCGGATATCGCCGGGCAAGGCGTCGCCAATCCGCTGGCCGCGATCCTGTCGTTCGAGATGGCGCTGCGCTGGAGCCTGAACCGCGCCGACATCGCCGACCGACTGTTCGCGGCGGTCACCAAAGCGCTGGAAGGCGGTGCGCGGACCCTCGACCTGGGCGGTCAGCTTACCACAGGGCAGATGGGCGATGCGGTCCTGACAGCGCTGGGCTGATCGGGCCGCGGCTGGTCGTCGCAAGCTCCATGTCGAAGCTCGGGAAGACCTCGGCCAGCGCCTTCTCCTCGGGCAGGATGTAGAAGACGCTGCGCGTGCCCTTGAAGGTCGGCTTGACGACCTCGCGGTAGAAGCTCTTCGAGACGTTGATGCAGCCGAAGGTGATGCGGTTGTCGTCGACCGTCTTGGACTTCAGGCGCTGAAGGCGCTTTTCCTTCGGGTTCGTCGTGACGACCTCGTGCAACGAGATCGCCGTGCCGTAATCGACCCAGAGCACGTCCTCGGACTTGCCGAGCGCGGGGCCATATCCGCCGATGAACCGGCCCGCCGGGGTGGTGCGGTCTTCGGGCATGATGTCGGAGAGTTCGCGGTCGCCGGTCCCGGGCGTTGAACGGTCGCCGTTGGCGAGGCCGAGCAGCGCCGGGCCAGCCTTGATGAACTCGCCGTCCGCCGTAAACACAAAGACGGTGGCGGCGGTCTTGTCGATGATGGCGAAGGGCAGATCCTGGTTGTCGCCGGAGCGAACGGCCCAGTCCGCCATGCTGGCGATCATGGGCGTGGGTTCGATCGGCTTCACAACCTCGGCCGGCTTAGCCTTGGCCTTGGCTTTCCCCTTGGCGGCGAGAGCCGTCGCCGGCGTGCATACCAGGCCGACACACACAAAAAAGCCCGCCAGGGCGGTGCTCATCTTGCCGAGCATTCGTCCTCACTCCACTGCACTCAACGACATAACGCAGAAACGGAGCTCGAGGGCCCAAACGCCCGCGAGCTCCGCTGCAGTCTTAGTTGCGGGGCGCCATCGGCCGCGCGGCCAGCGTCTGATCAATCGTGTCGACGCGGGTCGTCAGGGCGTCGATACGCGCATTCGCGTTACGCGCGTCGTTAGCCGCGGCCGCAGCCGCCGCACCGGCGGCGTCGGCGCGCGCCAGGGCGTCCGAAGCCTTCGCGTCAACGGCCGTGATCCGGCTGTTGATGGCCGCGAACTCATCATCATAGTTGGTCGCGCACGCGCTCAGGCTGAGCCCGCCCAGAATGATCGCCGCAGCGACACCAAGTGTCTTGGTAGAGTTATTCACCACACGCATTGCCACTATTCCTTGTTCTGCTTGCTGGTCACCTGAGGCCAGCCGCCGTTTCAGTTGGGTACGCGAGCACTGGACCTCGCTGTTCCCGCGGCGTGCGGTGACAATTTCCCCGCGCCGGCCCCAAGCTTGGCAAAGCAGCAAACTCGGGAACCCGACGGTAGTTCCCCAATTTGTGGGGCGGAATGGATGCTCAGGCGTCCACGGTCATCTGCGTCTGCAAAACGAGCGCCAGCAGCTTGCCGTCCTCGGCCTCCACGCGCGTCTGCCAGACCGACGAGCGGCGGCCGATGTGGATCGGCGTGGCGACGCCGCGAACGGTCGCCCCCGCCTTTGCCGAACCGAGGAAGTTGGTCATGCTTTCCAGCGTCGTGGTGCGCGCGCCGTCTCTCAGGTTCAGGAACCCGCCGATGGCGCCCAGGCTGTCGGCGAAGGCCATGAAGGCGCCGCCGTGCAGGATGCCCCCGGCCGTGCACAGGTCCTCGCGCACCAGCAGCCGCCCCTCCACCCGCTCGGGCGCGGCGCTGACCACCTCCACGCCCATCAGCGTGGCGAACGGCATGATCGAAGCGTCAATCTTCATGGGCGAAAATCTCTCCCTTCTTGCACCGCAGCAA
>CAMLRH010000141.1 GCA_946482375.1 uncultured Caulobacteraceae bacterium
GTCGAACAACGAGCCCAAAGACCCGCCCAGCCGGAATCGTTCCGGGCGCGCCATTTTCTCCTTAAAAATCAAAGGTCGGGGGAATCGCGGCATCGCCGTGAACGGCCAAAATCCGTTTAGGACGGGGTTTAAGACGGGGTTTCGGCATGAACGCCCGGAGAACACCGCCGGGCGTTCGCCATTGCCCGCTGCCACCGCCGATCCATCCCGAGCGTTAATGGATGAAAATGGATGGACTAATGGCACGGCCCTCGATCTTTCGACGCTTCGCGTCACGCCCGAAATCCTCTCGCTGATCGGCGAGACCGATGAGTTCAGGGCAGCCTGGCGGGCGATCGGACGGATCGCGCCCGGGCGGTTGGCCAGCCTGCGCCGTGTTGCTACAGCGTTTGGTGCTAGGCTAACGCCTCAAATGCCGTCTCCAACAGCTTGAGGCGACTGGTCATCGCGGCCAGGACGGACTCGTGAACGGCCGGATGGAAGTCGGCGGGCATCGTGGCGAGCGCCCGTTCCGCCGCCGGGATGGCGTCTCGCCTGACCTCATCCAACACTTGGCAGATGACGGCCGGGCCAAGCCCCGCTTCCTTTGCGGTCTCGACGAAATGCCGACCGTGTATGTCGAGGACTTTGTATTTGCGGCTCGCGCCGACCGACATCGCCAGCTTGTATTTGTTGTGCGGGATGCGTCTGGCGTCGAAGGCAGGTTGGGCGCTCAGCACGTCGTAGAAGGGCGTTAGCCCGAACCGCCCGCCGGTGCGCAGGAAGAGGCTGTAGTTTTTGCCGTGGCCGTCGGTCGCGCCGATCAGCCAGAAGATGATCTGGCTTTTGAAGAAGGCCGCCTGATCCCTTAGCGGTTCGTCACTCCCTTGCAGGAGCTTGAGAATGTCGACGATGCGGGGGCCGCCCTGGTTCTGATATTTCTGGGTGGAGGGGAAGGATAGCGCCTGACAGCAATCCTCCTGCGGCAGCCGCAGCAGGCCTCCGTCCTTGCGCCATAGACGGTCGAAGCGCTCGACGACCAGCACCTTCCGTTCGCCGAAGGTCGCGATCCGCGTCTGCGCGACCTCAAGCCCGAAACCCTCCACGAGCTTGAGGCAGTAGTGCTCGTTCTCGACGCTGTCGGAGAGGTCGATCATCCCCCAGGGCGTCGGAATCTTGCCGAGCTGCGGCTTGAGGATGTGCGTCGTCGGCGTCGTGCCGATCGGACGCATCCAACGCCCCTCATGAAAGAGAAGGGCGGTCTTCTCCTGGGCGCCCGCGACCGAGATGCGGAACTCCTGCTCGGTGTCGATGCCGAGCGGCGCGCGCGCCAGGTTGGCGAGGATGATTTCGATCTCCTCGTCGCTGACGGGCTCGCCATCAATGGGTTGGCGCGCGTCGATCTCGACGCCATCCGGCAGGAACTGCATCGCGCCCACGCAGTCGCGGCCAATCTGCTCAAGCAGGCTGTATGAGTCCGTTCCCTGCGCGCCGGTCTTCTCCGCCACGAGACGGCGGACGGTGGGATTGTCGGGCAGCAGGTTGTCGAAGACCGCGACCACCCTTTCGCCGCGAAACGCTTCCGCCCTCGGGGGAAGGGACAGCGAGATGGGAAAGTGGTGCTCCCAATCGAGCCAGCTTTGATCGTACTGGAACTGGATGGCTCCGCTGGCTTCCTTCTCCAACCGTCCTACGAGGCGATTGTTAATCAGCACATTGAGCGGCGCATGGGTCTTGCGGCGACCCATCAGAAAATGTCCTCGATGTTGACGGACGAGCCCTTTGTGCGCGGGCCGATTGTCATCTCCAGATCAAGCGCCGCCAGCAGGTCGCAGATTGAGGAAATTTTCGAGCCTTCCTGGCCGTTCTCGATCTTGGAGACAAGCTCCTGACGCAGGCCTGCGCGCGCGGCTAATTCGGTCTGACTCATGCCGCGCATCTTGCGATGCTTCTGGATGAGATTGCCGATCTGACGGGGCGAGCGGGCTATCTGATTCATAGGATCATTATGCGGCAAATCACATAAAATGGCAATATGTGTTTTTTAGCATAACTGGAAGATATGCGATTCAGCGCATAAGGTGGGATTAAGCGATTTAACGCATAGAGTCCTGCCTTCGAGTCGGGCAGACATCGGGCTTCAGTTGGCGAGCGTTGCAGAACGGCCGCTTATGGCGCGGGCTACCGCCTGACGCCTCTTAGCGCTCCCGCTCCCTTTCGCCACCAGACCGTTCATGTCCCAGAGCCAGGTTCGCCGATCGCAGCTCGCGGGCCAGCGCAAGGCGGCGCGTGTCGGGTTGCGGCATGGACCGGACGAACGCCGCCACCTCCGCGCCCAGCGCACGGTCTGCCGCGTCCGGCGAGCGGATGAGGAGCTGGGCTTGGGCGAGGTAGAGGCCGCGCACCCTGGCCTGACGCTTCAACAGCTTCGTCTCCCACGTCGGCGGGCTGGGCTGCTTGCCGAAGACGGCTTTAGCGGCGTCGTGGTAGGCGGCGCGCTGCGTCCTGGGCAACTCGCCCAAGCCGGCCTGGCGCCGCTCTCGCATCTTCCTGAGCGGCGTTCGTTCGGGCTTGCGGGTGACGCCCCGCGCGCGCCTGGGCGTGGCTTCGGCTTCAACACCTCGGTCGCGGAGCGCCTGGGCGAAGACCTGGCGCCACGCCTCCAAGTCGGCCTTCTTCGGCCGCAGCCGCTCGCCGTCGTCGCCCAGCGCACGGACGGCGATGTGGACGTGCGGGTGGCGTGTGTCGGTGTGCAGGGCGAGGGCGTAGTCGAACCGCTCGGCGAATGTCGCGCGGGCGAATTCGCGGGCCGCGTCGCGGACGATCATCGGGTCCACCTCGGTCGGCATGGACAGCACTAGCGACAGGCTGACGGGCGTGTTGGCGCGGCGGCGGGGATCGGCCATGGCGATGGCGCTCCAGTCTTGGGCCAGTTCCTTTACTGCCACGCGGCCGGTGATAACGGCGCCGTCGCGGTCCTCCATCTCCAGCTCGCCGTTGCGGGAGATGTAGTCGAGGTGGGCGCGTAGATGGCCGGCGTCATGGGTGCACCCCGTGACCTTGACCATGACCTCGGGCGCTCGGCTTACGATCCGTGCGAGACGGGAGCGGACATCCGGGCTAGCGGCGCGGGGCGACAGGATTGCGGCGGTTTGGATGTGGCGCGGTCGGATGGGCGGGCGCCAGACATCCTCGAAGCCGGGGATGGTCTGGAAGTCGGTCACGGTCCCGCGTCCCAATAGCCGAGGTTGCCCTCGAACGCTTCGCGGAGAGCTAGCATGTGGGCGCGGATTTCGGCGCGCAGTTCGTCGAGGTAGGCGAGTTCCAGGTCGAGCACCTTGCCCTCCAGAACGGCGGTGTTGAGGGCGCGGGCGATCTGGTTGGCGTTGACGCCGATCCGGCGCAGGTCGCTTTGGATGGCGGCCAGCGCCAAGCCGTCGGACCGGCTGAAGGTCGGCCGGCTGGTCAGCCGCCGGCGGATGAGCGCGGCGGCCCAGGCGCTGCGCGTCAGGCCCATTTCGGCGGCGGCGGCGTCGAGGCCGCGCGCGTCCATCGCCGACAGCCGGACGGTGAGTTTCATCGGCTGGGCGATGCGCCGTGCTGGCGCTGGCGCGGCGATTTCTCCGCCGCAAGAGGCGCGGCTGATGAGGCGGCGCAGCGCGGCCGAACGGCCGCCACGCTCGGCGGCCCAGCCGTCGAATCGGGCCACCATCTCGTCAGGAACGCGCACGTTGATGATCGCCATCGGCCGCCATCTGCGTAAGACACCGCCGCCGCTAAGGCTATCCTGCCATAGACAGCGACGGGCTGAGACTGACGCACATTCTTCGGCGGACACGACGCGTAAGCTTAGGGGTCGTGTCCGCCACCTCGGGGCGGTGAGGTCAAGGACGTTGGGCGACCTATGCGGCCGCCCTCCGGGTCGTTTGCAGGCGTTCGGTGGCAGTGGCCTGATGGGCTCGGTCCAGTTCGATGCCGAGCCAGTCACGGCCAAGGTCACGAGCTGCTTCCAGCGTCGATCCGGAGCCGCAGAAGGGGTCCAGCACCAGCTCGCCGGGCTGGGTGAAACACTCGATCAGGGGCCGCAGCGCCTGCACGGGCTTCTGCGTCGGATGCAGCTTGTTGCCGCTGTAGGGGAAGTCGATCACGTCGGGGATGGGCCTCTCTGGATAGGGCGCGTCACCCTTCGCCAGCAGGTAGGCTTGCTCGTGCTCATAGCGCAGGAACCGGGAGCGTGAGGCGTAGCGTTTGCGGAAGATGATGTGCCCGACCATCGTGAACCCGGCCGCGCGCCAGGCGTCCACGAACAGGTCCACCTTGTTCCAGCCGTAGAAGCTGACGCACAGGCCGCCCGGCTTCAGGACGCGGCGCATCTGGTTGAACGCCGGCCTCAGCCACCGCGCGTTATCGTCGTTCGCCACGGTGCGGCCATCCCGCCCACGATAGCGAGTGATGTAGGGCGGGTCGGTCAGGATGAAGTCCACCGAACCTCGCTCAAAGCTTCTCATCACTTCGATGCA
The DNA here is from genome assembly GCA_946482375.1 of uncultured Caulobacteraceae bacterium. Next base: position 4,500 of record CAMLRH010000141.1, read on the forward strand.
GTCGCCGCCGATGATCGTGTTGCGGGTCATGTTCTTCTCTCCTTCCTGATACCCCCTTGGGGCGCAGCGCCGCGCTGCAACCCTGCCTCGTGGCGAACAGCCTGGAGCGTGGGGGCAATGGCGATCGGCCGGGGTCTTGGTGCGGGCGCAGCGCAGCGAGCCACGGCCCGGCCGATCGCCATTGCGGGGAGAGAGGGCGGAGCGCCTCTTTCCCCCCTTCCGTCCTCGGCGCCGCCGGCTTGACATCCCCTGTGCGCGGCCCAGCCTTTTACGCGCACGCTCGTGCACGTGAGGCAGTCGGGGCAGTGGGCAAGAACGGGCCAGTCAACATCGAGGAGGACGAAGCCGAGCAGCTGGTCGCTCGCTTCCGCGGCCCCTTGCTCGCCTTTTTCCGCCGCCGGGTGCGCGAGCCGCAGGACGCCGAGGACCTCACGCAGGAGGTCTTCCTGCGCCTCATGAGGCGCGACGAGGCCGTCCCCGTCGACAACCCGGAGATCTACGTCTTCCGCATCGCCGCCAACCTGCTGCGCGACCGCGCCCGCCGCGCCGCCAGCCACCGGGCGGCCGAACACACCAGCCTGGAGGATCTCGTCGAGGCCACCATGGAGGCGCGGACCATCGAGGCCGCGCTGCTGGAGGATCGGGGCCCCGAGCGCGTCCTTCTCAGTCAGGAGACCCTGATGGAGGTGGTGCGCGCGCTCGACGAACTGGGCCCTGTGACCCGCGACATTTTCCTGCTCGCGCGCCTGGAGAAGATGAAGCACCGCGACATCGCCGCCGCCTATGGCATGGCCGTCAGCACGGTCGAAAAGCACGTCGCGCGCGGCTCGGTGCATCTGGTCAGAAGGTTTGGTGTGCGATGACCAACGCGATGACACCCGCAGCCACCGTCACCGACGAGATGCTCGAGGCCGCCACCCTGTGGCGCCAGCGCCGCGACCAGGGCGAATGGACCATCGACGACGAGGCCGAGCTCGAAGTCTGGCTTCAGGCCGACGAGCGCCACGTCCACGCCTACGACATGGTCGGCGAAGTCCACGACTTCCTCGACCGCCACGCCGCCTCGCCCGAGCTGATCGGCGTGCGCCGCGACCTGCTCGGCCGTTTCCAGCGACAGGTCAGGGGCCGCTGGACCGGCAAACCCGCCCAGCCCAGCCGCCGTGCCATCGCCGCGGTCCTCGTCGCCGGCGTGGTCGGCGCCGCCGGCGGCCTGGTCGTCATGAACCAGGGCGAAGTCTATCGCACCGGCCTTGGCGAGCGGCGCGTGGTCATGCTCAAGGACGGCTCGACGCTGTCCCTCGACGCCATTAGCCGGGTGAGCGTGCGCTACTCCAAGAACGAGCGGCGCCTGGAGCTCCAGCAAGGCCAGGCCCGGTTTGACGTCGCCCACGACACCTTGCGGCCGTTCAGCGTGGTCGCCCGTGATCGCGAGGTGATCGCCACCGGTACCGCCTTCAACATCGACATGGTCTCGCCCGAGGTGCGGGTGACCCTGATCGAGGGACGGGTCCTGGTTCTGCCCCGGGCGCCCAGCCTCCTGCGTCAGGAGCCGGCCGCGCGGAAGACGGTCGAGCTGCACGCTGGCCAGGCGCTGGTCGTCAAACCCACCGCCGCTGCCGACGTGGTCAAGCCGACCGACCTCGCGCAGGCCACCGCCTGGCAGCAGGGGCAGCTGATGTTCGAGGATGAGCCGCTGGGCCAGGCCGTCGAGCGCGTGAACCGCTACACCGAACGCAAGATCGTCGTCGCCGACGCCAGGGCCGCCGCCCTGCCGATCACCGGCGCGTTCAACGCCGGCGACGTCAAAGCCTTCCTCGAGTCGGTCGACGAGTTCCATCCGGTGCAGGTCGTGTACGGCCCGGACGAGGTTGTTATCCAATCAAATCAATAACATGGTTTGAACGCGCACGATTTGCGCGAGGCCTCCTGGAGGAATCCGGCACCGCGTGCGTCCATCCCAGCAGGAGCCGCCCAGCCAAGCGGCCCTGCAAACACAAGACCCAAGGGGGAGGGGCACATGGGCGCTCATCGAAGGAATATCCGCAAGCTTAGTCTGGCTGGAACCGCCATGGCCGGCGCACTCGGCCTGATGGCCGCTCCGGCCTACGCGCAAGAGCAGACGTTCGAGCTTGATGTCCCCTCGCAACGGCTGGACACGGCGCTGCGCGCCTTCGCCCAGCAGTCGCGCCAGCAACTCATGTTCGCGGTCGCCGACACCAAGGGTTTCAACGCCCCGGCGCTGAACGGCAGCTATACGGCCGACCAGGCGATCGGAACGCTGCTCGCGGGGACCGGCCTGGAGGTCCATCGAAACGCCGCCGGCGTCTTCCTGATCGCGAGCGCCTCCGACCCCCAGTCCGGCAGCGCCGCGGGGGGCGGCGCTGAGGTCGAGGCTCTGATCGTCACCGCGCAGAAGCGCGAAGAAGACATCCAGGACGTGCCGATCGCGA
>CAMLRH010000142.1 GCA_946482375.1 uncultured Caulobacteraceae bacterium
CCAAACCTCGCATCGAGCGCGCCGCGCTGGAAGTCTTCGTGCGCGACGGCGTCGATGCCGCCACGACCAAGGCCATCGCCGCGCAGGCGGGCGTGTCCGAGGGCGCGCTTTACCGCCACTGGAAGAGTAAGGACGAGCTGGCGACCTCCCTCTTCATGGCCGTCCACCGTCGTCTTTCAGACCTGATCCGCGAAGCCGCCGCGTCGGCCGACGGCGTCAAGGCCAAGGCCGCCGCCATCGTCGCCGCCTATTGCCAGGTGGCGGACGAAGACTGGCTGCTGTTCGCCTTCCACCTGACCCAGCTGCACCGCTTCATCCCCTACTATCAGGAGGACGGGCGCGACCCGGTCAGCGTGACCGAGAGCGTCGTCAAGCAGGCCATGATCAACATGGAGCTGCCCCCAGCCGATCCGCGCCTGATCGCCGCCATGGCGATGGGGGTGATTACCCAGACCGCCGAAAACAAGGCCTATGGTCGGCTTGGAGAGGATTCGCTGTCGGCCCATGCGCCAACCATGACCGCGGCCGTCCAGGCCGTGCTGTTCGCCCGCTAAAGGACACCTATGCGCAACTACCTGTTCGCCGCCGCCTACTGGACGCTGTCGGTCTTCTACGTGCTCGCGGCCACCGTGCTGGCGATCCTGCCCGGCCGAAAGCCGGTCATCTGGGCCGTCCGTCGCTACTCCCGCCGGATGCTGCAGGCCATGCGCTACCTCGCCGGCATCAAGGTCGAGCTGAAGGGCCAGGAGCGCCTGCCCGACGGCGCCTTCATCATCGCCGCCAAGCACCACAGCTGGGGCGACGGTTTCGTCATGTTCGCCAACGTCGACAACCTGTCGTTCGTCACCGGCGACCACCTCGAGCGCTTCCCGTTGCTCGGCGGCCTGCTGCGTAAGCTCGGCGCCATCGTCGTCGACAACTGCGGCGGCCCCGAAGCCCGCAAGGCGCTGTCGGAAAGCGCGGCGGCCGCGCACGCCGAGGGCAAGCGCATCCTGATCTATCCGGAAGGCCACCTCGCCAAGCCGGGCGAGCGTTTCCGCTACCGCTCGGGCGTCTGGCACATGTCGGAGGATTTCGGCCTGCCGGTCGTGCCGGTCGCCACCAACCTCGGCTGCTTCTGGGAGCAGGTGTCGTTCAAGAAGACGCCCGGCACGGCGACGATCGAGTTCCTCGACCCGATCCCCACGGGCCTCGGCAAGGCCGAGTTCCTCGCCCGCCTGGAAGCCGTCATCGAAGGGCGCTCGCAGGAACTGATCGCCCAGGCGCGCGGCGAGCCAGTCACGCCGTCGGTGCTGGTCCCCTTCCCCGGCGAGGAAGAGCGCAAGAAGGAAGCGGCGGCTTAGTGCGTGGTTCGACACGCGGCGTTGCCGCTGCTCACCATGACGAACTCAAAAGCTAGTCATCCTGAGCAGCCCGCGCAGCGGGCGTGTCGAAGGACGCAGGAACGATCGTCACACTCTCCCCGCACCCGCAGGCATCCGTCTCGTTGGGATTGCGGAAGACGAACTTGGCGGCCAGCCGCGTCGTCTCGTAGTCGATCTCGGTGCCGATCAGGAACAGCACCGCCTTCGGGTCGATCAGGATGGTGACGTCCTTGTCCTCGACCACCTCGTCGAGCGGGTTGGCGGCCTCGGCGTACTCCAGCAGGTACTCCTGACCCGCGCAGCCGCCGTTCTTCACGCCGACGCGCAGACCCATGTACTGGCCGTCGGCGCGGGCCATGATCTCCTTCACGCGCTCGGCGGCGCGGTCGGTGAGGGTCACGACCTTCGGACGGGGACGGCGGGGGCGAAGCGCGGTTTCCATCAGAACATGTTCAGTTGCAGCTTGGCCTCGTCGCTCATGCGCGAGGGGTCCCAGGGCGGATCGAAGACCAGGTCGACCTTGACGTTGCGCACGCCGGGGACCTCGCGCACGGCGTCCTCGACCCAGCCCGGCATCTCGCCGGCCACCGGGCAGCCCGGCGCGGTCAGGGTCATGTCGATGGCGATGTCCTTATCGTCCGACACGTCGACCTTGTAGATGAGGCCGAGCTCATAGATGTCGACCGGGATTTCCGGGTCGTAGACCGTCTTCAGCTTCTCGATGAGCTGGTCGGTGATCCGGTTCAGCTCTTCCTGGGAGAGCGCGGTCGTCTGTACGGCTTCGGTCATGATCTCAGGCAAAGAAGGACTGGGTCTTGGTCAGCGCGTCCACGAACGCGTCGGCCTCGGCCTCGGTGTTATATAGGGCGAAGGAAGCACGCGCGCTCGACGTCATGCCAAAGCGCGCCATCAAAGGTTCGGCGCAGTGGGTCCCGGCGCGGACGGCGACGCCGTAGCGGTCGAGGATCTGGGCGATGTCGTGGGCGTGGGCGCCCTCTACCTGGAAGGACAGGATCGCGGCCTTGTCCGACGCCTCGCCCAGCACGCGCAGCCAGTTGGCGCCGTTCAGGCCCTCGATCACCCGGCGATAGAGACCGTGCTCGTGGGCCAGGATGGCGTCGCGGTCGAACTGCTCCAGCCACTCAATGGCCGCGCCCAGCCCAATCACTTCCAGGATCGGCGGCGTGCCCGCCTCGAAGCGGTGCGGCGGGTCGGCGTAGGTGATGCGCTCCTCGGTCACCGCGCCGATCATCTCGCCGCCGCCCTGATACGGCGGCAGCAGCTGCAGCCGCTCGGCCTTGCCGTAGAGGATGCCGACGCCGGTGGGGCCATACAGCTTGTGGCCGGTGAAAACGTAGAAGTCGCAGTCGATCTCCCGCACATCGACGCGCGTATGGACCGCGCCCTGACAGCCGTCGATCAGCACCGCCGCGCCGGCCGCATGCGCCATCTCCGTGATCGCCTTCACCGGGTTGATGGTGCCGAGCACGTTCGAGACGTGAGTGACGGCGACCATCCGCGTCCGCTCGCCGATCAGGCTTTGCAGGTGTTCGACGTCGAGTGAGCCGTCGTCCAGCACCCGTGCGAACCGCAACACCACGCCCCGCCGCTCTCGCAGCAGGTGCCAGGGCACGATGTTGGAGTGGTGCTCCATCTGCGTGAGCACGATCTCGTCGCCTTCCTTCAGCGTCAGGCCGAAGGAGGACGCGACCAGGTTGATCGCCTCGGTGCCGCCCTTGGTGAAAACGATCTCGTTCGTCGACGCGGCGTTCAGGAACCGCCGCACGCTCTCACGCGTCGCCTCGTAGGCCTCCGTCGTCTCGTTGGCGAGCGTGTGCAGGCCGCGATGGACGTTGGCGTAGGAGCCCTCCATCGCCCGCGTCATCGCCTCGACCACCGCCCGCGGCTTCTGCGCCGAGGCGGCGTTGTCGAGATAGACCAGCGGCTTGCCGTTCACCTGCCGCTGCAGGATCGGGAATTGCGCGCGGACGGCTTCGGCGTCGAAGCTCATGCTGCACACTCCCTTCCCCCTCGAGGGGGGAAGGGCCGGGGATGGGGGTGAGTGCAGGGAGCCGACAGGCAGGCGTTGTTTGGCTCAGCGCCCAGCAGCGCCCATCGCCTGAACTCAGCGGCCACACCCTCCACCCTGCCCTCCTCCCCTCGAGGGAGGAGGGTTCCAAAAACCATCATCGTAGCCGCTCCTGAGCCCACGCGCGGGCCGCCTCGCGGGCGCCCTCGTGGCCGATACGGTCGATGACCTCGCCGATGAAGGCCTCGGTCAGCATCGCCCTCGCCTCTTCGTCGGGAATGCCCCGCTGGCGGGCATAGAAGATGGCGTCCTCGTCGAGCGCCCCGATGGTGTTGCCGTGCGCGCACTGCACATCGTCGGCGTAGATCAAGAGTTCCGGCTTGGCGTCGACCTCGGCCCGTTCGGAAAGGATCAGCGCGTGGTGACCCATGCGGGCGTCTGTGCGGTCGGCCCCTTCCGCGACAACAATACGCCCCTGGAACACACCTCGGCCCTGATCACGGACCACGCCCTTCGTCAGCTGGGTCGTTGCGCCGTCAACGCCGCCGTGTTCGACGCTGGTGGTGATGTCTGCGTGCCGCTTGTCGGCGATGACGTAGGCCCCATCCATGCGGAGCGCCGCGCCATGGCCGGGATGGGCCACCCGCGTTTCGATCCGCTGCCGCTTGGCGCCCGTGGTCAGGACCGTCTGCTCGAAGATCGCACCCGCCGCGAGCAACACCCGCGCCGTGCTGACGCTGACGGCGTCGGGGTCATCGTCGGCAATGATGACGCGTTCCAGCCGCGCGCCTTCGCCCAGCCGGATGTCGAGTTCCGCGGACGCGACATACCCCCGCCCCTGCCCTTCGTAGCTTTCCAGCAGGGTCAGCGAGCGGCCTGGCTCAACCTCGATGGCGATGCGGGCGGCATGGGCGCTCTCCTCCGACCGTGAAATGAAGCGCAGCGCCGTCGTCCGGTCGTCCCGCACATGCAGGCGATGGGGTCCTCGGCCGTTGACGACGAGAAGCGTCTCCACGGCCTCGAACGGCCCCGGATCAACGGCGCCTTCGTACGCGGGCGAGGCCGGCGGCAGCGTACGCACGAGCCCGCGCAGGTCCGTCCAGCGCCAGTCTTCGTCGCGCCTGGACGGCAGCTCGGCGACATCGCCGGTCAGTATGGCGGTGGCGAGGCTCACGCCGCCCTCGCGTACTTGTCGTAGCCTTCGCGTTCCAGCTCGTGGGCAAGATCGGGGCCGCCGGAATGGACGATGCGGCCGCCGACCAGCACATGGACGCGGTCGGGGCGGATGTAGTCGAGCAGGCGCTGATAATGGGTGATGACCAGCATCGCCCGGTCGGGACCGCGCATGGCGTTCACCCCGTCGGCGACGATGCGCAGGGCGTCGATGTCGAGGCCGCTGTCGGTCTCGTCGAGAATGGCGAAGCGCGGCGAAAGCATCGCCATTTGAAGGATTTCCATGCGCTTCTTCTCACCGCCGGAGAAACCGACATTGAGGGAGCGCTTGAGCATGTCGAAGTCCATCTTCAGCGCGCCGGCCTTCTCGCGGGCCAGCTTCAGGAACTCCGGCGCCGTCACCTCCGGCTCGCCGCGCGCCTTGCGCTGGGCGTTCAGCGCCGTGCGCACGAAGGTGAGCGCGGGCACGCCGGGGATCTCCAGCGGGTACTGGAATGACAGGAAGACGCCCTTGGCCGCCCGCTCGTTGGGCTCCAGCGCCAGCAGGTCCTCGCCGTCCAGCGACGCCGACCCCTGCGTGACGTCGTACCCCTCGCGCCCGGTCAGCACGTACGACAGCGTCGACTTCCCCGCCCCGTTCGGCCCCATGATGGCGTGCACCTCGCCCGCCGGGACCTCCAGCGTGAGCCCTTTGAGGATTTCCGTGCCGCCGACTTCGGCGTGGAGGTTTTTTATGCTCAGCATCAACGGTACCGTGCTTCTCCCTTCCCCCTGGATGGGGGAAGGGTCGGGGATGGGGGTGGCGCCGCTTCCGCAGCAATGCGTTCGACGATTTCGGGGAGCCGGTCCCGCACATCCTTCTCGGGGAAGCGGATGACGCGATAACCTTGTGACTGAAGCCAGGCGGTTCGTTGCAGGTCCTGCGCCTTCCGGTCAGGAGCCTCGTGATAGTAGCCGTCGATTTCGACGACCAGCCGGGCCTCGTGCCGGACAAAGTCGACGATGTAGCTGCCGATCGGGGCCTGTCGGCGGAAGTTCATGTCCAGCCGCCGCAGCTGTTTCCAGAGCAGCGTCTCGGCCATTGTCATCTCCCGCCGCAGCCGTCGGGCGCGCGGCACAGCGCCTGCACGATGTCGGGGTCTGGCGCTCGTTCCTGAAGCTCTTCCACCCCCATCCCCGACCCTTCCCCCATCCAGGGGGAAGGGAGAAGCGAGAGGTTTGAGAAATTCGAGGCGATTACCAAAGGGGTCGTAGATGAAGACGCGCTCGTAACCTTCGAGATCGGCGTCAGATTTCGTTTCATAGCCGGCGGCTTGGGCGCGTTCGCCGATGCCGCTCACGTCGTCGACGAGGAAGGCGACGTGCGCCTTGGTGTTGGCCCGGAACGGCTCCTCGACGCCGAGGTGGACCTTGATGGCGCCCGCCTCGAACCAGCAGCCGCCGCGCGTGGCCTGCACCCCAGTCTTCGGCACTTCCGTCAGGCCCAGCAGGTCGCGGTAGAACGGCCGCGCGGCGTCCTCTCCGCCCGGCGGAATGGCGATCTGCACATGGTCGATGGCGCGCAGCATCAGCCGACCGAACCTTCCAGGCTGATCGCCACCAGCTTTTGCGCCTCGACGGCGAACTCCATGGGGAGTTCCTGCAGCACGTCCTTGACGAAGCCGTTGACCAGCAGCTGCACCGCCTCCTCCTGCGAGAGGCCGCGTTGCTGAGCGTAGAACAGCTGATCTTCCGAGAGCCGCGTCGTCGTCGCCTCGTGCTCGAAACGGGCCGAGCCGTTGCGGGCCTCGATGTAGGGCACGGTGTGGGCGGCGCAGCGCTTGCCGATCAGCAGGCTGTCGCACTGGGTGAAGTTGCGCGCGCCGGTCGCCTTCGGGTGGGCCGAAACGAGGCCGCGATAGGTGTTGCTCGACCGCCCGGCGCTGATGCCCTTCGAGATGATCCGCGACCGCGAACCCGCGCCCAGGTGGATCATCTTCGTGCCGGTATCGGCCTGCTGGCGGCCGTTGGTGATGGCGATGGAGTAGAACTCGCCGACGCTTTCGGCGCCGCGCAGCACGCACGACGGGTACTTCCACGTGATCGCCGAGCCGGTCTCGACCTGCGTCCAGCTCACCTTCGAGCGTGCGCCGCGGCAGTCGGCCCGCTTGGTGACGAA
>CAMLRH010000143.1 GCA_946482375.1 uncultured Caulobacteraceae bacterium
GACGCCGACGACCTGGTGCAGGACGTCTTCCTGCGCCTGCACAGCCGCTCGGAGCAGGATGCTGTCGACAACCCCGAGCGCTACATATTCAAGATCGCCAGCTCCGTGCTGATCGACCGCCACCGGCACGAGCTGGCGCGGGGGTTGGGTCTGCACGACGTGCTGGACGAGGAGTTCGGCCTCGTCGACGAGCTGTCGCCCGAGCGCACCCTGATCGGCCGGCAGGAGCATGCCCGCGCCATCCAGGCGTTGCATGACCTGCCGCCGCGGGCGCGAGCGGCCTTCACCCTCCACCGCTTCGAGCACATGACCTACGCCGCCATCGCCCAGCGCATGGGCATCTCGATCAACGGCGTGAAGCACCTGATCGCCCGCGCCCTGGAGCGGCTGAACGACCAGGTGGGCCAGCCATGATGCGCGAGGTCCGCAACATAGAGGCCGAAGCCGCCGACTGGCTGTCGCTCTCGCGCTCCGGCCAGATGACGGCCGACGATCTGCGGCGGGTGGAAACCTGGCTCGCCGCCGATCCGGCGCACGCGGAGGCGTACCGGTCGATGCAGGAGACCTGGGGGCTCTTCGGCGACATCGAGGACGACCCGGCCGTACTTGAGGTCCGCGAGTGGGCTCTGCGCAGCTACAACCACGCCGCCCGCGCCCGGATCGCCGCGGCGGTGGGCGCCTGCGCCGTGCTGGCCGGCGGCTGGGCGGCCTGGTGGTCGATGACGCCCGCGCCGTTGCCGGAGGAGGTGGTGGCCGCCGCCACCGAGGCGCCCGAGCAGGAATTCCGCACCGGGGTCGGCCAGACCACGACCGCGACCCTGTTCGACGGGTCGGTGGTCACGCTCGACACCAATTCCGTGCTGACCGCCAGCGAGGTCGCCGGCATCCGGCTGGTGGAGCTGAAGAAGGGCCGCGCCTTCTTCAAGGTGGCGAAGGACAAGAACCGGCCTTTCAAGGTGCTGGCCGCGGGCCGGACGGTGACCGCCACCGGCACGGCTTTTTCGGTGCGCGCCGACCGGGCGCTCTATCAGGTGACGCTGGTCGAGGGCTCGGTGACGGTGGAGTCGCCGCGCCGGCGGTTCCTGCCCGGCCGGGCGGCGGACCTGAGGCCCGGCCAGAGCCTCGAGGCCGAGGACGAGGGCGGCTGGCGCGTGGCCAGCGTCGATGTCACGGCCGACACCAGCTGGCGCGCCGGACGGCTGACCTTCCAGGACAAGCCGCTGGACGAGGCGGCTGCCGAAATGAACCGGTATTCGAAGCGCAAGGTCGTGGTCGCGCCGGAAATCGCCGAAACCCCGATCCTCGGCGTCTTCCCGACCGGCGACGTCGAAGCTTTCGCGCGCGCGGCGCAGGCCACGCGCATCGCCACGATCACCTTTTCCGACGACAGCCGTATAGAATTGGGGTCGCCCGCAAAGAATTCGGCGTCGGCCGATGTGCACAATGCTTCGGGCCTTCCGTCTTCTTGATCAGGGGGCCAGCGCTGATCGCCCTCTGATCAAAAGGGGGGAACGGACCATGCGCTATCGACACTCGAAAACCATTTCGCGGCTGCTCTGTGGATCGGCGGCGCTCGCACTCTCTTGGGGCGGTCTGGCGCAGGCCGAGGAACGCGCCTTCGACATCCAGGCCCAGCCGCTATCGACCGCGCTGATGGCGTTCGGCGCGCAAAGCGGCCATGCCGTCATGGCGCCGATGGAGCTGATGGACGCCAAGGTCACCCGTGGCTTCCAGGCTCCCGCCGAACCCGAAGTGGCGCTGGCCCAACTCCTCGAAGGCACCGGCCTCTCCTACACCCGCGCCGGCGACACCTTCGCCATCGTCGAGGGAGGGGCGGCCGCCCCCCAGTCCGGAAGCGCCGCGGGGGACGGCGCTGAGGTCGAGGCGCTGATCGTTACGGCGCAGAAGAAGGAAGAAGACATCCAGGACGTGCCCATCGCGATCAGCGCGTTCACCGCGCAGGCGTTGGAGGCGCAAAAGATCGAGGGCGGCTACGATCTTCTTAAAGCCATACCCAACGTCACCTTCTCGAAGAGCAATTACGTCGGCTACAATTTCTCCATCCGCGGCATCGGCACCAAGGCGGTTTCCGCCACCACCGACCCCGGCGTCGATGTTGGCTTCAACAACATCTCGTTGCTGCGTAACCGTCTGTTCGAACAGGAATATTTCGACGTCGAGCGTGTCGAGGTGCTGCGCGGGCCGCAAGGCACGCTTTACGGCCGCAACGCCACGTCCGGCGTCATCAACCTGATCTCCGCCAAGCCGGACCTCTCCGCCTTCGAAGGTGAAATCCGCGGTGAGGTCGGCAACTACAATACCAAGCGCCTGTCCGCGATGGTCAACGTGCCGCTTGTCGAAGACGTGCTGGGCCTGCGCTTCGCGGGCGCACTGACGCAGCGCGACGGGTATGGCGAAAACCTCGCCACCGACAAGGACATCGACGGCCGCGATCTGTGGTCCGGCCGCCTGTCCCTCGGCTTCAAGCCGACGGATCGCATCCGCGCCGATCTTATCTGGGAGCGCTTCAACGAAGACGACAACCGCCTGCGCACGGGCAAGCAGTTGTGCCACCGGGATCCGGGGCCGACCTATCTGGAAGGCTATGGCGAACTGGAGCCATTCTTCCGCGCCCGCCTGAGCCAGGGCTGCAAGCAAGGCTCGCTGTATGAGGATGGCGCGTTCGGCGCGCCGAACGGCGCCAGCGTTCCGTTCGTGTTCGCCGGCCAGTATGTGGCGAGCGTCGGGTACACCCTCCCGGCCCGTATTCCTCACCCGACCATTCCGGGCGCCTACATCTGGAATCCGGCGGCCGAGCTGAAGACTTTCATGAACCTCGACGATCCCTACGATGTCGAGCAGTCGCGCGACCTGCGTGAAATCTACTCGATACACGACGCCGTCTATAAGGCGAAGGCCGACATCCTCCAGCTGAACGTGCAAGTCGACCTGACGGACGCGCTCACCTTCACATCCCAGACGCTATACAACGAAGACAGCGTGTATTCCTTCCAGGACTACAATCGCTTCGCTACGCAGCCCACATTCAACGATACATCCAACCTCTACACGCTCGCCCATGCCGGGGGACCGACCGCGACACAGATATCGCCAATGGCGCCTTTCCTGGCCGGTGGCATTTTCTGCGATCCGCAGATTGGCTGCGCCGACCGCCTGTCCGGCTTTGAAATCGTCACCAGCGACAGCGAGCAGTTCGTGCAGGATTTCCGCCTGCAATCGAACTTCGACGGTCCGCTGAATTTCACCGGCGGCGTGAGCTACACCAAGTTCACCGGGATCAACGACTACTACCTGTTCTTCAACGTCGTCACCATGCTGGCGCAGGGATTCTATAATGGTTCGCCGGTGCTGAACGAGTGCGTCAGGCCAAATCCGGACCTGCAATGCATGTACGTCGATACCAATCCGGTCGAGAGCGTCGATGGGCGCGGCCACAACTATTTCCGCAATCACAATCCCTATAAGCTGGAAAGCAAGGCTGCGTTCGGCGAGGTCTACTGGGAAGTCAGCGACGCACTGAAATTCACTGCCGGTCTGCGCTACACAGACGACCGCAAGAGCTTCACGCCCTGGCGCAGTCAGTTGCTGGTGTTCGGTGACGATTACGGCCCCAGCGATCCGATCAATCAACAGTGGCGCGAGTACACCGGCCGCCTCGGCGTCGACTGGAAGCCCGACATCGGCTTCACCGACGACACGCTGGTCTACGCCTTCTATTCGCGCGGCTACAAGGGCGGCGGCGCCAATCCGCCGACGGCCGTGCCAGTCTCCAACGGCGCGTTCGAGGTTAGCGAGGTTCCGCCGACGTTCGAGCCTGAGTTCATCGACGCCTTCGAAGTGGGCGTCAAGAACACGCTATTGGGCGGATCGCTGATGCTGAACGGTTCGGCCTTCTATTACGACTATACGGACTATCAGGTCTCCAAGGTGGTGGACCGCACCATCGTCAACGAAAATTTCGACGCCAAGATCTGGGGCCTCGAGTTTGAAGGCATCTGGGCGGCGACGGAGAATCTTCGCTTCAACGCCACGCTTGGCTACCTCAACACCGAGGTTGCCGATGGCGAGAAGAGCATCGACATCTTCAACCGCACCGCGGGCCGCGAAGGTTGGATGGTCGTCACCCCGTGGATCCAGCAGACGTCCAACTGCATCCTGCCGACCGAGGTTGTGGCGCAGGAGGTGTCGTTTGGCATCTTCCCGGATCCGACCCTGGTCTATTTCTCGAACATCGTGCTCGCCTGCGCGATCTACACTTTCGGCGAACCGTACGGCGATTTCGACCCGGCCGCCTATCCCGAGGCCAACAACGGCGCCGGTTTCGCCACCGATCTCTCCGGCAACGAACTGCCGAACGCGCCGCACCTCACATTCAATATCGGCGCGGAATACAGCTGGAGCCTGCTCGGCGATTGGGAAGCGACGGTGCGCGCCGATTACTACCGCCAGTCCGACAGCTACGCCCGCGTGTACAATCTGGAGCCGTTCGACCGGCTGCGGGGCTGGGAAAACGCAAACCTCTCCCTGCGCCTGGAAAGGCCCGCCGACGCGCTGCGCTTCGAACTCTACGTCAAGAACCTGTTCGACGAGACGCCGATAACCGACGCGTTCCTCAACTCGGACTCGACGGGCATGACCACCAACGTCTTCGTCCTCGACCCCCGCCTGATCGGACTTTCCGTCCGGAAGGGCTTCTAGACCCCCGCTTCGACCCCCTTCGAACCGGACTGACTGAGGCGGCGGGAGCGATTCCGCCGCCTTTCTCTTTGGCCCTATTCCATCCGCGCCCGTCGCCGTTTAGGACTTCGGCGGCGTTTCGCGGAGTTGGGATGGCCGAGTCGAGATATCGCCGGCGACGGCGGACCAAGATTGTCGCCACCGTGGGGCCGTCGAGCTCTACGCCCGAGGTGTTGCGTGAGCTGTTTGCCGCGGGCGTCGATGTCTTCCGCCTGAACTTCAGCCACGGCGACCATGACGAGCACCGCGCCCGTTTCGAGGCGATCCGCGAGGTCGAGCGGCGCACGGGCCGGCCTATCGGCGTGCTGGCCGACGTACAGGGGCCGAAGCTTAGGGTCGGCCGTTTCCGCAGCGGCCATGTCGAGCTGCAGCGCGGCCATGAGTTCATCCTCGACCTGAAGCCGATGCCCGGCGATGTCGGCCGGGTTCAGCTGCCGCATCCGGAAATCATCAAGGCGGTCGAGCGCGGCAGCCAGTTGCTGCTCGACGACGGCCGCATCCGGCTGGAGGTGCAGCGCAAGCATGGCGACGCGCTGATCACCCAGGTACTGACTGGCGGGCGGCTGTCGGACCGCAAAGGCGTGAACCTGCCCGGTGTGCTGCTGCCGATCCCCGCGCTGACCGAAAAGGACCGCGCCGACGTCGCCTTCGCGCTGGACCTCGGCGTCGACTATATCGGCCTGTCGTTCGTTCAGCGCCGCGAGGACGTGGAGGAGGCCCGCGCCCTGATCGGCAACCGCGCCTGGCTCCTGACAAAGATCGAGAAGCCGCAGGCCATGGCCGACCTCGACGCCATCATCGAGCTTTCGGACGCGGTCATGGTCGCGCGCGGCGACTTGGGCGTCGAACTGCCGCCAGAGGACGTGCCGCTGGCGCAAAAGCGGATCATCCGCACGGCGCGGCGCCTCGCCAAGCCGGTGATCGTCGCCACCCAGATGCTGGAGAGCATGATCAGCTCGCCAGCGCCGACCCGCGCCGAGGCGTCGGACGTGGCCACCGCAGTATTCGACGGCGCCGACGCCGTCATGCTGTCGGCCGAGACCGCCGCCGGGCAGTACCCGGTCGAGGCCGTCCACATTATGGACCGCATCGCCGCCCGCGTGGAGCACGACGAGGAGTGGGCCGCACTCCGCGCAGCCGCCCGGCCCGAACCCGAACACACCTCGGAAGGCGCCATCGCCGCCGCCTCGCGTCAGGTGGCCGAAACCATCGAAGCCAAGGCCATCGCCGCCTTCACCCACTCCGGCTCGACGGCGCTGCGGACGGCGCAGGAGCGGCCGCTGTGCCCGGTCATCGGCTTCACGCCCAAACTGTCCACGGCGCGCCGGTTGGCCCTAGTGTGGGGCGTCCACCCGCTCTGCATCGAGGCGACCACGACCATGACCGAGACGGTCGAGCGGGCGACGACGGCGGCGCGACGCGAGGGCTTTGCCGCGCGGGGCGAGGAGATCGTGGTCGTGGCCGGCGTGCCGTTCGGCAAGTCGGGGACGACCAACGCGTTGCGGGTCGCGCGGGTCGGGGCGATCCAGCGGTCCTGACGCCTTGACGGACCTGCGAAGCGGGCGAACGCTTGCGCGTACGTACGTGTGTGCAGGGGAGGGCGCGGAGCTTGCGTCCGAAAGCGGATCATCTGTCGGCGGAGGCGCTGCGAGCCCGGCTCGACGAGCGCTTCCGTGGGCCGTTGATGAGCTTCTTCCTGCGCCGCGTCGGCGATGCGGCCGAGGCCGAGGACCTGACGCAGGACGTCTTCATTCGCCTGCTCGGCGCCGCCGAGCGTCAGCCGATCGAGGACGTGGAGGCGCTCGTCTTCGTCACCGCCGGCAACCTCTTGAAGGATCGCGGACGCAAGGCGACCCGGCGCGGCGAGGCCAAAGGGGTCATCGACCCGGCGCTGGTCAACGAGGTCGCCCGCGAATTCGTGGAGGATCGCG
>CAMLRH010000144.1 GCA_946482375.1 uncultured Caulobacteraceae bacterium
GCCGGAGATGGTGGTGCTGCGCGTCCAGTCGCTCGAGAGCGCCAGGCGCGCCAACGCCATGCGCTGGACGCGGCGCGGCGAGCTGTCGCCGAGGATCGCCGCCATAGCCGCGACGCTGCTGATTGCGGTGTTCGCCGGGGTCTGGGCGCTGGGCCTGCCGCAAACCTATCGCACCGGCGTCGGCGAGCGGGAGGTGGTGGCGCTGGCCGACGGCTCGAAGCTGTCGCTGGACGCCGACAGCGCCGTTTCCGTGCGCTTCACGCCGTCGCGCCGCGAGCTGGTGCTGAGGAAGGGCAGAGCGCGGTTCACCGTCGCCAAGGACCCGCTGAAGCCCTTCACCGTTGCTGCCGCCGGAAAGACGGTGGTCGCCGTCGGCACCGAGTTCAGCGTCGAGCGGCTGGGCGGCCAGCTGCGGGTCATCCTCTACGAGGGCAAGGTCTCGGTGCTGGCGCGGCCCTCGCTGATCGCGGCTCCGGCGCCCATTCCGGTGGGCGCGGCCCGCCACCCCGCCGACACGGCGCTGAAGCCCGGCGGTGAGCTGATCATCGCCGACGCCGCGCCGGTGGCGGAACTGGCCAGCGCCGACCTGTCGCGGTCGCTGTCGTGGGAAGGCGGCCAGCTGATCTTCAAGAACGAGCCGCTGGCCGCCGCCGTCGAGCGGGTGAACCGCTATGCCGAGGACGAAATCAAGGTCGACGACGCGGCGGCGAATGTTCTTGTCAGCGGCGTTTTCACGGCCGGCGACACCGAGGCCTTCCTGGGCGGTGTTACGGCGGTCTTCCCTGTTCGCGTGGAACAGCGCGGCGACAAGACAGTAATTTCCACAGACCCCGAACGCATGGCCGGGTGAATGATCTGTGGAGTGGTGCGTCTAACCCTTCAAGCGCCAGATCAGACGGCGCGAAAAAGGGGGGTCTGAATGTTCAATCGTCGTCTTCGCCGCGCCGCGCTGTGCGGTTCCGCCGCCGCCGGGGCCTTGCTGGCTCTGAGTTCGCCGACCGCCGCGGCCGCGCAGGCCGCCACCTACAGCTTCGATATTCCAGCCCAGGACGTCAGCGCCGCGTTGATCGCCTATGGCCGCGCGTCGCGCCAGCAGCTGGTTTTCGATGGGACGACGATCAGGAACAAGACCAGTTCGCCGCTGGTCGGCGAATACGCCGCCGACGACGGCCTCTACAAATTGCTCGAAGGCACCGGCCTGCGGGCTGAGTTCGCAGGCGACGGCGCCGTTCGCATCGTGGATGCCGCCGCCCCCCAGTCCGGAAGCGCCGCGGGGGACGGCGCTGACTCCGGGACGGTCGAAGCGCTGATCGTCACCGCGCAGAAGCGGGAAGAAGACATCCAGGACGTGCCGATCGCGATCAGCGCGTTCACCCAGGAGCAGCTTGAACGTTCTCAAGTCGCCGGCGGTCCGGACCTGATGACCCAGGTGCCGAACATGACGTTCACCAAGACGAATTTCTCATCTTATTCGATCCAGCTGCGCGGCATCGGCACACAAGCCATTTCGGCGACGGTAGATCCCGCCGTGGCGGTGGCGTTCAACAATACGCCCTTCATCCGCAATCGCTTCTTCGAGCAGGAGTTCTACGACCTGCAGCGCGTCGAGGTGCTGCGCGGCCCGCAGGGCACGCTGTATGGCCGCAACGCCACCGCAGGCGTCGTGAACCTGATCTCTCAAAAGCCCCGGCTCGGCGCCTATGAGGCGAAGATTTCAGGCGATGTGGCCAACTACAATTCCACGCGCCTGGAGGGCATGCTCAACATTCCGCTGGCGAACGACGTCGCGGCGCTGCGGATCGCCGGCGCCTGGACCAAACGTGAGGGCTATTCGGTCAACGATTTCAACGGCGAGCCGATCGACGGTCGCGACCTGTGGTCCACACGTGTGTCGCTCCGCTTCGCCCCGGTGGACAGCATAGACGTCAACCTGATCTGGGAGCATTTCGAGGAAGACGACGACCGCATGCGGTCGGGCAAACAGCTGTGCAAGAGCGATATCGTCACCGAGGTCGCCGGCATACCCACGGAATTCTACCAGACGCTGGAAGAAATAGGTCAGCCTTTGATCTTCTCGGGCGTGCAGGGAAGTTTCAGCCAGGGTTGTCAACCGGCTTCGCTTTACTCCCCCGACTCGTTTGGCAAGCCCAACGCGCTGTCGCTTCCCTACTATGTGCCGCTTGGGGCCGTCTTTCTGCCGATCTCGCCCGCCGAGCCCGGCGGCAGCGCGCAAGTCCGGCCCGCCGACCCGTACGCGAGTCGCACCCAATCGTCGGACCTTCGGGTCATCGAGGCCACGGTCGAGCCCTCCTATCGGGCCAAAACCGACATCGCCGAGCTACAGGTTCAGCTCGACATCACCGATGACCTGACCCTGGCGTCGGAAACGGCATGGTCCTCGGACTTCGTTTTCGGCAGCCAGGACTACAACCGCTTCATCGGCGCGCCGCATGCCTGGCGATCGACACCGGACAACGCGTTCGATTACCTCAACAACTATCTCTCGCGCGAAATTCTAAGTTCCAAGGGCGTCTTCTGCGATCCGCAGATCGGTTGCTCGGACCGGCTCGTGGCGATGGACCTGGCGACGTCGCGTTCGACGCAGTTCAGCCAGGAGCTGCGCCTCGCCTCCGACTACGACGGCCCCTTCAATTTCAGCCTGGGCGGGAACTTCCTGCGTCACGATGCGGAGGACAAATACTACGTCTTCATCAACTCGTTGACGATGCTATCCGCCTACCTCGTGGACGGCCTGTCCGTTCAACCGGACAAGCCGTGGGTTCCCGGAGTCACCGACAACCGTGACTGCCTGCCTTACGGCCTGTCCCCGCCCGACTACACCAAGGTTCAGCCGATCCTGAAGTGCACCTACATCGATCCCAATCCGATCGAAAACCTGAACGACCTCGGGCACAACTACTTCCTCAGCAAAAACCCGTATAAGCTCATTTCCTACGCGGTATTCGGGGAGGCGTATTACAATCTCGCCGAGAACCTGAAGCTGACTGCGGGATTGCGCTGGACAGTGGATAAGAAGGAGGCGCCGCTCATCCCGAGCTGGGTGTTCGCGGCGAACTCGGCGGGTTACCCGATCGTCGAGGTGGTCGAGCAGGAGTGGCGTAAGCCAACAGGCCGCCTTGCCGTCGACTGGAAGCCGGACCTCGGCTTCACCGATGAGACCATGGTCTACGCGTCCTACAGCCATGGCTATAAGGCGGGCGGCATGAATCCGCCGCCATACGGCAAGGCCTCCTACATCACGTTCGGCGAGTACGGGCAAAACCTGGCCGGCAGTTCGGCCTTGCACCCGAAGACCTTCGAGCCCGAGTACGTCGATGCGTTCGAGGTGGGCAGCAAGAACACCCTGCTCGACGGCGCCCTGACGCTCAACCTCGCCGGATTCTACTACGACTATCAGGCCTATCAGCTATCCCAGATCGTCAACCGGTCCGCGGTGACGCTGAACTTCGACGCCGACATATGGGGCGTTGAGCTGGAGAGCGACTGGCGACCTGTCGAGAATCTGCGGTTTGGTCTGAAACTCGGCTACGAGAACACCAAGGTCGCCGACGGGATGCAGGCCATCGACGTCATGGACCGCACCGCCGGAAATGGCGCCTGGGTGATCAGCAAGCCGTTCCCGTCAGTCCCGTCGAACTGCATCTTCCCGGCCTGGCTGTTCCTCGGCAATTCGCCGTCCAATCCCGGAAATCCTGATCTGGTCAACGTGGGCGGCAAGGGTGGCGGCGGCGCCGGCGGATGCGAGCTGGCATATCTGCTGAGTATCGACCCCGCGACGAACCTTCCCTACGCATTCGATCCTTTCGGCGCCCCGGGCCTTCAACTGGGTGAATCGTTCCGCAGCAACGTGGACTATGCGGCGTGGAGCGCCGACCTGGCGGATTATCCTTGCTGGCCCATCGACCCGGCGACCGGGGAACCAGCGACAATCGGCGTGCGGAGTTATCCCGGCGTCGATCCCGAGTGTCTTGCCCAGATGTCGAACAACGGCGAGGGCTTCTTCAAGCAACTGGGCGGCAACGAACTGCCGAACGCGCCGAACTTCACGGCGACCCTGACGGCCGATTACACGATCCCGCTGCCGAATGACTGGCTCGCGACCCTGCACACCGACCTCTACTACCAGTCGGAAGCCTGGACGCGAATCTTCAACACCGAGGGCTACGACAAGCTCAAGGCCTACACCAACGTCAACCTGGCGGCGATCTTCACCAACGAAGAGGCCGGCTGGAAGGTGATGGCCTACGTCAAGAACGTCTTCGATCGCGACAGCATCACCGGGGCGTTCCTGAACTCCGACGATACGGGCCTCACGACCAACATCTTCCTGACCGAGCCGCGTCTCTATGGGCTGCGGGTCACCAAGGAATGGAACGGCGGTCCGTGGTGGGCGGGCGCCAACCTCGACCACAAGGGGCCGTTCCCGTTGACCGTCGAGCTCAGCGGCCAAGTGCAGCGTCACGAAGCGCCAAACGAGGAACTCACCACCGGCTGGGCCCAGGCGCTGCCCGCGAACATCAATCCCGGAGACATCCAGGATCGTGACTTCGACTGGGGGGACGGACGCTCGGTGAAGCTCACTTGGCGGCCGGAGGGATCGCCCTGGTCGGTCTCGGGCGGGTTCCGCTTCGGCCGCGCCAACACCGAACTGACGCGTGTGATACAGTCCTCGACAGATATCGCCCAGGTATGCGGCTTCCCCGGCGACTTTGGCGAGTATCTCTGCTCGCTCTACCCGTTCATCGCCAACCTGGAGACCATCAACTGGTCGGACGCCGAGAGCAGGTCGCGCGAGGAGCACCAGTTGGTGGATTTCGAGGTCGGGCACGACTTTGGGATCGGTGGCCTTGCCACGACAGTTTCCGCGGGGCTGCGCCACGCCGACTTCCAGTCCGACACGACTTGGCTGGCGAACACGCAGTCCGGTTGGGACTTGCCCGTCGGCTGGGCGAGCGGCATGCCATCCAGCTACTTCCGCCGCCACGCGACGCTGGACGCCACTCGTGAGTTCGATGGCTGGGGCCCGACGCTGTCGTGGGATGCCGGCGTGGAGCTGTGGGACGGCGACGAGCTGGGCAAGGCGAGCCTCGATTGGTCTGTCGGCGCGGGGATCCTGTTCGGCAAGCATAAGGTCGCCATCGCGGGACAGGACCAGGGTGTTCAGCATACTGGCTACATCAGCTGGGGCGTCGAGAACTACCCGTTCTCCGAAACCTCCTACGTGCAGAACCCGCTGCCCGCGGTCTCGACAACCACGACACCGATCGCGCTGGAGCGCTCCGAAGACGCCACCGTGCCCTTGTTCGACCTGTCGCTGGGTCTTTCCTACGACGTCGGCCGGGTGAAGGTCTCCACGGGCTACCGCTGGGAGCGGTACTCCGACGTTCTCGATGTCGGCTTCGACGAGGCGAAGGACGCCGACCGCACCATCGACGGTCCCTACTTCAAGCTTGCCGTCGGCTTCGGCGGCTAACCTCCGGCTTCGGTCCCCTCTGAAACCGGACTGCCTCAGGAGGCGGCGGGCCCTCATCCGCCGCCTCCCTTCTTTTCACGCGGAATTTTTTTGCTCGCAGAGGTGAGGCATTCGGCCGATCCTCCGTCTGGGTCAGTGGCGCGAACCCTTCGCGTCCCTCGCCACCCGCGGATGACGCCCGTTGATGACCTCGCCCAGCGCCCGCGCCCGGAACGCCGCCGCCGATGAGGTGCGCGCGCTGATGGCGGCCTATGGGCCGGGCCTGCGGCGGTATTTCCGCAAGCGGGCGCCGGCGCACGAAGTCGACGACCTTGTCCAGAACGTCTTCCTGAAGATGCAGGCGCGCTCGGCCGCCGAGCCGGTGGCCGACATCGAGCGCTACCTGTTCCGCATCGCCGCCACCGTGCTGGTCGACGGCCACCGCGAGGATCGGCTGCAGCTGCGCCGGCACGAGGCGCTGCACGAGGGCATCGAGCCCATCGACGCGCTCTCGCCCGAGCGCATCCTGCTGGGCGCCGAGGCGCTCGACCGCATCATGGCGGTGCTGCAGTCGCTGCCGCCGCGCACCGGCGAAGCCTTCATCCTCCATCGCTTCGAGGAGATGACCTACGACGCCATCGCGCGCCGCATGGGCATCTCCAAGAGCGGCGTCGAGAAGCTGATCATGCGCGCGCTCGACCGGCTGATGGAAAGCTGGGAGGCGGCGTCGTGACTCATCCGCTTCAGGCCCAGCCGAACACCCCGCGCACCGTCGCCGCCGCCTGGTTCGCCCGCAAACGCTCGGGCGAGATGACGGAGCAGGAGGCGCGAGAGCTGGCCGTGTGGCTGGACGCCGACCCGGCTCACCGCGCCGCCTGGGAGCTGGCCGGCGAGGTCTGGGGTGCGGCCGAGGGCGTGCGCGCCAACCCGACGATGCTGGCCATCCGCGAGCGAGCGCTGAAGCGGCGCCGGCTCGGCTGGGCGGCGACGGGCGGGGCGATCGCGGCGTCGGTGACGCTGGCGGTGTTCGGCGGCTGGACGGTGCTGGACCGCGCGCCGAGCGGGCCCGTGATCTCGACGGCGCTGGCGACGCAGGCCGATCTTGCAGGAAGCGTTGCACAGGATTTCGCAACTGCCGTAGGCGAGCGGCGGACCGTGACGCTCGATGACGGC
>CAMLRH010000145.1 GCA_946482375.1 uncultured Caulobacteraceae bacterium
GGCAGAGGTCAACGCCCGCCACCACGTCCTCCAGCGAGGCCGGCGGAAACTCCTCATAGCGGCCGTCGCGGGCGTTGCGGACGGCGGCCTTGATGGCGCGCTTCGAGGGCGTGACGGGAGGCTGCGTGACCATCTGACGGGTCCGGTCCTCGGCGGAGGCGATCAGCTCCGGAATGAGCCGCGCCTCCGGCAGGTTCCGCCAGTATCGCTTCGGCATCTCCTTCTCCATGGCCTTCACCTTGAGGCGGGCGGGATTGAAAATGGAGGCGTAATAGGTGCGCCAGGCGTCATCGAGCGCATCGGCCGGGGGCGCCTGCGAGGCGTCCACGCCCTCGCTTATGGTGGCCTCCACCCCATCCCAGTGCAGACAGCCGTCCGGCGTCAGGATGGAGAACCGCATGCCGGTGAAGCGCTCCAGGAAATGTGGCGCCGCGCGGGCGACCACCCGGTGCGCCGGCTCGAACCACGAGACGTAGGTTTCGGGCTCGACGCCCTCCAGCAGCCAGAAGCGGACGAACGCGTGCATCTTGTGGACGGCGAGGTTCACCTGTCGAACCATGGAGTTTGCCTTGGCGACGTCGGGATCGGTGGCGATGTGCAGCAAGTCCGGCTCGTTTCTCAGCCGCCAGAGCAGCCGGTAGAGCAGCGCGAACCACTCCGGTGCGCGGTGGCAGATGACCGCCTCGGCCAGTTCGAGAAAGTCGCGCGGGACGGAGAAGCTGGATGCTCCCCCTCTGGGGGAGCTGTCGCGAAGCGACCGAGGGGGCGACTCAGCATTGCCCCCTTCCCCGGCTTCGCCGGGACTTCTCCCAGAGGGGGAAGATCCAAACAACATCGGCTCCACGGTCCAGATCACCACCTCCGGCGGGATCGAATACTCCCGCATCTCCCGCGCCGCCGCGCGCCAACCGGCGAAGTCGGTCTCGGAGGCGAGACGGACCACCTTCATCAGAACAGGCTCAGTTGTTCAGGCTCCGGCTCCATCGGCAGCCATGCGCGCAGGTCCGCCCGGTCGGTCAGCGCGCCCGGCGACCAGTCAGCGGCGACGATGAAGGGCCTCACCTTCTCCAGCCCCCGGCAGGTGCGCTTCACATCGTCCAGCGTCAGACGCTTGTAGCGGCGCACCTCGATCAGGGTGTCGACGCTCCGGACGCCCAGCCCCGGCACGCGCAGCAGCGCCTCGCGGTCGGCGGTGTTCACGTCTACCGGGAAGGCGCCGCGATTGTTGAGCGCCGCCGCCAGCTTGGGGTCGATGGCGAGGTCGAGCATGCCGCCGTCGAGCGCGATCTCCTCGCGGGTAAAGCCGTAGCAGCGCATCAGCCAATCGGCCTGATAGAGCCGGTGCTCGCGCATCAGCGGTGGCCGCTCCGGCGGCAATTTCGAGCTGGCTTCCGGGATCGGGCTGAAGGCCGAATAGTAAACCCGCGTCAGGCCGTAGGAGCCGTAGAGACCCGCAGCGCGGTTGAGGATGTCGGCGTCCGAGGCCTGATCGGCGCCGACGATCAGCTGCGTCGATTGCCCAGCGGGTGAGAACTTCGGCGGCTCAGTCTTACGCGCCGGTTCGCGGCTTTCCTCCAGCGACAACCGAACGCTGCCCATCGCCTTCTTGATGACGCCGCTGTCCTTCTGCGGCGCGAGACTCTCCAGGCTCTCGTCCTTCGGCAGCTCGATGTTGATGGAGACGCGGTCGGCGTAGAGCCCCGCCTCCGTCACCAGCGCCGGCGAGGCCTCGGGGATCAACTTGAGGTGGATGTAGCCCTGGAAGTGGTGGTGGAGGCGCAGGGACCGCGCCACCCGCACCATCTCCTCCATGGTGTAGTCGGCGTTGCGGATGATGCCCGACGAGAGGAACAGGCCTTCGATGTAGTTGCGCTTGTAGAAGGCCAGCGTCAGATCGACGACCTCCTGCACCGAGAACCGCGCTCGCGGCGTGTTCGAGCTGACCCGGTTGATGCAATAGGCGCAGTCGTAGATGCAGAAGTTGGTCAGCAGGATCTTGAGCAGGCTGATGCACCGCCCGTCCGGCGCGTAGGCGTGGCAGATGCCCATGCCCTGGTCGGTCGATCCGACGCCCTTGCCGCCCAGGCTGGTCCGCTTCACCGACCCCGATGAGGCGCAGGAGGCGTCGTACTTGGCGGCGTCGGAAAGGATGGAAAGCTTACGCTTCAGGTCGAGAACGGCCATGATTCAGGAACCCTAAAGTTCCTGTTTTGTTCACGCAAGCCGCCGAGACCGGAGTTTGGGTAACTCCGGTCTCCAAAAGGGCTCAGGCGTGGGCGGTGCTGGGGTCGATGGTGGTGGTGACTTCGCTGATCACGTTGGCCGGAAAGCCGGAGATGCGGGCGTGCTCGCGCACGGCGTCTTCGTCCTCAGCCAGATAGATGCAGAAGGTCTTGTCCGGCGTCACGTAGGAGTGCAGCCACTGGACCTTCGGGGCCAGCTTGGCCAGCGCATCGTTGGAAGTGGCGGCGGCGCCCGCCAGTTCGTCGGGGCCCATGCAGTGGACCTTCGGAATGTTCCGCTCAATCACGTACTTCTTCATGGCGATCTCCCCATCCATGAGTGTGCAGTAGCGCATGAGGTGACCCTACGCCCCGCGCATACGGTGCGGTATGCCAGCGCCTCCGGGTTTCTTGACCTAAACGCCATCAGTGCGCGGCCGCGCGACGCCATTCTCCCGGCGGACTGCCGAACTCGCGGCGGAAGGCGCGGGTGAAGGCGGCTTCGGACGAGTAGCCGAGGTCGTAGGCCACTTCCGACACCGATTTAGCCCGCGCCGTCAGGTCATTCGCCGCCAGGCGCATCCGCCACCGGGTCAGATAGCGCATCGGCGGCATGCCCATCACCGTCGTGAACCGCGTCGCGAAGGCCGATCGCGACATGCCCAGTTCCGCGGCCAGGTCGTCTGCGGTCCAGTGGTCCGTCGCCCGCGCATGCAGCAGCGACAGCGCCTTGCGCACCTGCGGATCGCGCAGCCCCGCCGCCCAGCCGCGATCCTCGGCCGGCGCGCTCATCAGGTGGCGGCGCAGGCTTTCGAGGAAGAGAAGCTCGGACATCCTGGTCAGGATCAGCGAGGAGCCCGGCTCCGGATCGGCCTGGGTCTGGGCCGCCAGCCGGAAGCTGTCGGCGATCCACTGACCGTTGGGCAGGGAGGCGACGTCCAGCACCAGAAGGTCCGGCAAGGTTGAAACGATGGCCTGCAGCAGCTCGTTGCCCGCCAGGAAGCCGCAGACCACCCGCGTCGCCGCGCCACCGCCGCCGTGGCGCAGCTTCGGCACGCCCGGGCCGTCGGCCTCGATCTGCGAGGCGCTGGTCGGTAGCATCCCCTTGCGGCTCGACAGCACGTGCATGGGATTGCGCGGCAGCATCACGGTCTGGCCCGCGCCGACGAAGGCCTCCGCCCCGCTCTCGAGGCTGACGTGGAAGCCGCCCTCGATGATGTAGTGGAAGCAGATCAGCTCACCGCTGACCGCCACCCCGGTGCACAGCGACCGCGCCGCCTTGCCGATGAAGGCGAACGGCTCGGTGAACTCGGCGTCGAGGAACACCCCGCCGCCCAAAGCCACCACGCGCAGCACTTCCGACAGATCGTCCATGGCCACCCTGCGAACGCCGTTCGCTGGCGGTAAGCCTATAACGCCACCGAGAGGCGAGGAACCCCGCCCCGCCGGGGGATGTTTCCCTCGGCAGATGACGCGTCTGACCATCGTTCATGAGACCCGCTACAGCTATGAGCGGCCGGTGGAATTCGGCCCGCACCGGCTGCTGCTGCGCCCGCGCGACAGCCATGCCATCCGGGTGGTGGACGCCTCGCTGGCGCTGTCCCCACAGGGCGAAACGCGCTGGATCTTTGACGCCATCGGCAACTGCGTCTGCTGGTTCGCGCCGGGGGGGTCGGCGACGGAGCTGACCATCACAAGCCGGCTGGTGATCGAGCGCTATCCCGCACCGCTGGCGCCGTTTCGACCGGATGACCCACACACCGCCACGCCCATCGTCTATTCAGCCGAGGACCGGCGGGTGCTGGCGCCCTTCATGTCGCCGGACACCGATGACGAGGAGGCGGTGCTGGTCGCTTGGCTGCACGCCCACATGAACTCGCCCGACGAGCCGGCGCTGGACTTCCTGCTGCGGCTCAACGGGGCCATCCACGACGACTTCAATTACCAGCCCCGGCATGAGGACGGGGTGCGGGCCCCCTCAGAAACCGTGCGTCGCCTGAGCGGGACCTGCCGGGACTTCGCCTGGCTAATGGTCGAGACGCTGCGGCGGCTCGGCTACGCTACCCGTTTCGTCACCGGCTACCTGCACGACCCGGCCCGCACGGCGCGAGGCGCGGGCGCTACCCACGCCTGGTGCGAGGTGTTCCTGCCGGACCTGGGCTGGACCGAATTCGATCCGACCAACGGCATCGCCGAATCCGCCGACCTGATACCGGTCGCCGCCACCCGCACCCCCGTGGAAGCCTGCCCCATCACGGGATCGTTGATTGGCGATCCGGGACATCGGGAGCTCCATGTGCGGGTCGAGGTCACTCCGGGCGGCCAGTTGCCGGCGGCCGCTTAGAACAGGGAGAAGAGCCGAATGCTCACAGGCTTTCAGCAGCAGGACCCGATGACCAACTTCTGCTTCCCGAAGGTGGCGGCGGCTCCGCAGCACGGCCAGAAGGCCGACAAGGACTGCAAGAAGATCAAGGAGCGACGCAGCTTCCAACCGAAACCCGGCCGCTGAACGTCTGAAAACTTGCGAATGGTTCGCAACTATGCGACTGGACGGCCATGTTTCGCGCCGTCCTCGCCGCCGCCCTCGCGCTAACCGTCGCCGCGTGTGGCGAGACTGAGCCGCAGCCCATTAAGGGCGTCGTCAATCTCTACACCGCCCGCCACTACGATGCGGACCTGAAGCTCTACGACGCCTTCACCAAAGAGACGGGCATCAAGGTCAACCGGCTGGAGATGGAGCCGGACCAGCTCATCGAGCGGATGAAGGCCGAAGGCCCTGCCTCCCCCGCCGACGTGGTGCTGATGGCCGACGCCGGCGCGCTGTGGCGGGCGCAGCAGGCAGGCCTCTTCCAGCCGGTGACGACGCCGGTGCTGGAGGGCCGCATTCCCATCCATGTCCGCGAGACCACCGGCCTGTGGTGGGGCTTCTCACGCCGCGCCCGGGTGATCGCCTACGACAAGGCGAAGGTGCGCCCCGATGAGGTCGCGACCTACGAGGCGCTGGCCTCGCCCCGGTTCAAGGGGCAGGTCTGCGTGCGCTCGTCGGACAACGTCTACAACCTGTCGCTCATGGCGGCGCTGATCGACCGCTGGGGCCGCGACAAGGCGCTGGCCTGGGCGAAGGGTGTTGTCGCCAACATGGCCCGCAAGCCCCAGGGCGGCGACATCGACCAGATCCGCGCCGTGGGCGCCGGAGCCTGCCAGGTGGCGCTGACCAACAGCTACTACTTCCTGCGCATCGCCACGTCCGAGAACGCGGGCGACAGGGCGGTGGCGTCGAAGGTGGAGCTGTCTTTCCCTGAACAGGCGGGCGCGGGAACCCACGTGAACATCTCGGGCGGCGGCGTGGCGGCCAGCGCGCCCAACAAGGACGCCGCCGTCCGGTTCCTCGAGTTCCTGACCAGCGAGGAGGCGCAGGGCATCTTCGCCGGCGCCAATCACGAGTTCCCCGTCGTTGCAGGCGTGAAGCCGCCGAAGGACGTGGAGGCCTACTCCCACTTCAAGGCCGACCCGATGCCGGTCACCACCTACGGCCGTCGTCAGGCCGAGGCGCAGGCCGTCTTCGACGAAGCCGGGTGGCGATGATGGTTTGCGTCCTTCGACACGCCTGCTGCGCAGGCTGCTCAGGATGACGAACTCAGAAGTCGTCATGGTGAGCAGCGCGCAGCGCGTGTCGAACCACGCATGGCAGCGCATCAGCCCGCTCCGCATCGCCGCCATCGCCGCGGCGGCGCTCGCTGTCCTGCCCCTGCTGGCCGTGGTCTGGCTGGCGCTGACGCGGCCGGCCAGCGCGGCAATCCCGCCGGAACTGATCGCCCGCTACGCATCGACCACCGCCATCCTTGCCGTTCTGGTGGCCATCGGCGCGACGGCGCTGGGGGCGATCTCGGCGTGGCTCGTGGTCATGCACCGCTTCCCCGGACGGGACCTGTTCGCCTGGGCGCTGGCCTTGCCGCTCGCCGCGCCGGCCTACGCACTGGCCTACGCTTACGCTGACCTGTTCGATGTCGCGGGGCCGCTCAGGACACTATCGCGAGGGGCTTTAGGTTTTGACATCTTACCCTTTGAAATTAGAAGCCTTCCCGGTGCGGCATTCATCCTGTCCTGCGCCTTTTATCCTTATGTCTATCTGACCGCGCGGGCGGCTTTCGTGAACCAGTCGGTCTGCGCGCTGGAAGCCGCGCGAACGCTGGGCTCCTCGCCGCTCGACGCCTTCCGCCGCGTGGCTCTGCCGCTCGCCCGGCCGGCGCTGGCGGCAGGGGCGGCGCTGGCGGTGATGGAGACACTGGCCGACTATGGCGCCGTCAACTTCCTGGGCGTCCAGACCCTGACCACCGGCGTCGTCCGCGCCTGGTCGATCTACGGCGCGCCGGGGTCGGCGGCGCGGCTGGCGCTGATCCTGCTGTTCGC
>CAMLRH010000146.1 GCA_946482375.1 uncultured Caulobacteraceae bacterium
GAGCGCCGCGCCGCCGCGGCCGTCGCCGTCGGCGCGGGTCAGGATCAGGCCGGTCAGCGGCAGGCGCTCGTGGAAGGCCTTGGCCGTGCGCACCGCGTCCTGGCCGGTCAGGCTGTCGGCGACGAGGAGGGTTTCGGTCGGTGACGCAATCCGGGCGATCTCGGCCGCCTCGCTCATCATCGCCTCGTCGAGCGTCGTGCGGCCCGCCGTATCGAGGATGAGGACGTCGTACCCGCCGAGCTTGGCCGCCGACAGCGACCGCCGCGCGATGTCCGGCGCCGACTGACCGGGGATGATCGGCAGGGTCTCGACGCCGATCTGCGTGCCCAGCGTCGCCAGCTGCTCCATGGCGGCCGGGCGGCGGGTGTCGAGCGAGGCCATCAGGACCTTCTGTCGGTCCTTCGACAGGCGCAGCGCCAGCTTGGCGGCGGTCGTGGTCTTACCCGAACCCTGCAGGCCCGCCATCAGGATCACGGTCGGCGGATTGAGGGCCAGGTTCAGCGGCGTCGGCTCGTCGCCCCCCAGCATGTCGACCAGACCGTCGTAGACGATCTTCACGACCTGATCGGCCGGCCTGACCGACCGGATCACCGCCTCGCCCGTCGCGCGCTCCTTGGCGTTGGCGATGAAGTCCTTGACCACCGGCAGCGCCACGTCGGCCTCGAGCAGGGCGACGCGCACCTCGCGCAGGGCCTCGTCGACGTCCTTCTCGCCAAGGACGCCGCGCCCGCTCAGCCGGTCGAATACGCCGGACAGCCGCTCGGAAAGGCCTTCAAACACTCAAACTCTCCACACGCACAGCACGAACAGCCCCCGTGGACGATCACGTCGACGGGGGTCCTCGCCGCCCTCGTCCCATATGGTGCATGGGGGTCGTGGCGGTAGAGGCGCTGCTGGTGCTGCGCCGGAAGGGGCGGCTTATGCGCCTGTGGAGGAAACCCGTCAAGGCGCGTAGGCTGGGCGCGGGAGGAGCGTCCATGCCTAAAGTTATCATCGCCGCGTTGCTTGTGACCCTGGCCTGCGGCGAGGCCGTCGCCCAGGTGTCCACGCCGGTTCTGACCCGGCCGCCCGCCTGGCAGAAGTCAGTGTCGATGTCGAAGGCGCTGGTTGTGGAAGACGCCAAGACCCGCGGCCGAGCCGCCTACCTCGCCGGCAAGTCGCCCGATGTCCTGATAGCGGAAGTCCGCGCCGCCCATCCGAGCAGCGGCGATGAATTCGTCACCGCCGCCCTCAAGGAAGCCCGTCTCGCCGGCAAGGAAGAAGTCGATCAGCTCAAGGGCATGGGCGACGAGCAGTCCCAGAAGCTGCAGATGGCGATGGACCGGCTCTCGGCGGTCGAGAGCGCGCTGTCGAACCTCCTGCGCAAGGCCTCGGAGACGCAGAGCTCGGTCACCCAGAACCTCAAGTAGCCGCCTACCCAAAAATCGGCGCAATCACCGGTCACATCACGATGGCGTCGCAAGCAGGGGGAAATGTCATGCGCCGTTTCGTGCTCGCTCTGGCTTTCGCCGCGACGGTCGCCGGTCCCGTGGCGGCCCAGCCGGTCACGCCCTACCAGTCCGGCTTCACCAACGCCGCGACCGCCGTGGGCGCGCTGCCGCCCGAGGCTCGCGACTGGGTGCTTGGCGAGACCGCCCGTCAGGCCGACGCGCCCAGCAGCATCGCCGAGATCGACAAGGCGATGGCTGAGCATGTCGAGCCGAATCTGCAGGGCGCCGGCAAGAGCTTGCGGGCGAGCAAGCGCGACCTCACCGCCGCCATCCGCTACGAGATCGTCCGCGAGGCCCGCCGCATGGTCGACCGCGAACTGCGCGAGCGGAAGAAGGACGCCAAGGAAGACCAGAGCGACGACATGATGCTCGCCCTGCAGGCGCTGGAGAGCCGCCGCCTGCGTCTGGGGGCCATGGAAAGCCAGGCTAACCGCCGGCTGACCGACAAGGCCCGCGAGATCATCGCGGACTAAGCTTGGCCTTTACATCACCGCAAATTTGCCGCGATCCGGGTCGAGCGTGAACGTCTCGCAACTGGGGGACGACCATGCGGGCATACATCCTTGCAGCCGCCATCCTGGCCGTAGCGCCGTGCGCCCACGCCCAAGGCCCGAACGCCGACGAACTACGCCCACTCTATGGAATAGAGGCGGTTGAGACCTCGCCCATGCAGCGCCTTCATCCCGACGCGCGCAGCTGGGTGGCGCAAGAGCGCGCCCGGCAAACGGCCAAACCGACCAACCTTGTCGAGCTCGCTGTCGATATCGACAGCAACATCGGCGAGGCCATCCGCAAGCTCGCCAAACGGGAGCGCGTGGGCAACGGCGACCTGATGATGGTCATCATGTACGACATCGTCGGCGGCGCCCGCGACGACGTCGAGGTTCAACTCGCGACAGCGCGCGCGGCCGGCGCCTCGGACATCGAGATCCAGCAGTTGGCCACCCGCAAGGCCCAGCTCGAGGCGCACCTGGCCGAGGTCGTCGCCGACCAGACCGCCGTCAGCCGATCGTTGGTCCCGCAACTTGCATGGAGCCAAAAATGAGAAGCCTGTTCCTTGCCGCCCTGATCGCGATGGGAGCCGCCACCGGGGCCGCCGCCCAGCCGGCCGTGCTGGTGAAGTCCAAGCCCATCCACGGCACCGCGCCCGACTTTTCCGCTGACCTCCCCGCCAAGATCAAGCAGTGGGAGAAGGAGGAGATCGACCGGCAGTTCGAGAACCCGACCAGCCTTTTCGACCTCGAGGTCAAGATGCTGACGGCGCTCCAGGACGACATCGAGCGCACGGCCAAGCGCAAGAAGCTGTCGTTCGAGGAAGTGTCGGTGCTGGTCATGTACGATGTCGTGACCGGCGCGGCGAAGAAGATGGACAAGGCCGTCCATGAGCGGCGCGAGATCGTCGCCGAGGCCGGCACGCCCGACCGGCAGGACGTCGAGCTGCGCTCGCTCGGCCGCCGCAAGGAGGCGCTGCTGGCGCAGATCCACGAGATCGGCCCGCGCATGACGCGGAACACGCGCCTGCTCAGCGAAGGCACCTCCTCCAACGCCATGCTGAACCTGGGGGCCAAGGGCAAGTGATCCGCCCGCGCCCGCTGGCGCTGGTCTTCGCCGCCCTGGCGATAGCCTTGCCCGCGCAGGCGCAGATGGGCGGCCTTGGCGGGCCGACCACCGTGGAAACGGTCGAGCGGACGGCGCTCGGCAAGCTGCCCCGGCCGCTGGTCGACTGGGTGACCGAAGAGGCGATACGGCAGGCCCAGCGGCCCGGCGACCTCGATACCCTCGATGCGGAGATGGAAGCCGCCGTCGCCGAGCACCTGAAGACCGGCGCCAGGCGCACGCGGATGGACGTGCCGGACCTGATCTCCGCCCTGCGCTTCCACGTTGTCCGCGAGGCGGGCCGCCTTCTCGACAATGACATCGAGGCCCGCCGAAAACTCGCGGGACCCGAGCCGTCCGACGAGGACATGCTGAGCATCGAAACCGCCATCTCCCACCGCAACCGCGTCCGGGCGCTGGAAGACCAGGCCCAGCGGCGGCTGACCCGCAAGGCCGCCGCCTTCATCGACTGACGTGGACGCCCGCGCCCCACACCGCTAAAGCCGAAGCCATGGTCATCGGCGTTTTCGATTCCGGCGTGGGCGGTCTGACGGTCCACAGGGCGCTCACCGAGCGGATGCCGGATGCGGACTTCATCTACCTCGCGGATCAGGCCAACGCGCCCTACGGCGGCCGCCCCGGCGAGGAGATCGTCGATCTCACCCGGGCGGGCTGCATCAAGCTGTTCGACATGGGCGCGAGCGTCGTCGTGCTGGCCTGCAATACCGCCTCGGCCATTGCGCTACGCCGCCTGCAGCAGACCTGGCTGCCGGGCTATCGCAAGGAGAAAGGCCGGCCGCTCAACGTGCTCGGCATCATCGTGCCGACCATCGAGGAGGCTACGGGCCTGCCGTGGGAGCACGAGGCCGAGCGGCGCGGCGAGAAGATCGAGCAGCTGGACATCGTCGGGGTCTTTTCCACGCCCGGCACCGCCAACAGCCGCGTCTACGAGATCGAGATCGACAAGCGCCGGCAGGACGTCGCCGTCTTCTCCGAGCCCTGCCCGAACCTTGCCCGCATGATCGAGAACGGCGCCAGCCGCGAGGATCTGGCGAGGGAGATCGAGGGCCACGTCGCGGCGCTGAAGACCCGCATCGGCCGCCATCCCGACCGCGCCATCCTCGGCTGCACCCACTACGAGCTGGCCGCCGACCTTTTCCGCGCCGCCCTGCCGCCCGGCACGCCGCTGATCCACCAGCCGGCGGCGACGGCGGACTCGCTGGAGCGCTACTTCGCACGCCATCCGGAATACGAGACCGGAACCTCCGGCCTGCGCCGCTTCCTCACCACCGGAGATCCCGGTGCGCAAAACGCGCTGGTAGCCAGCTTCTGGGGAGAGCCGCTAGTCTTCGAAGCGGCTTGAGCGCGGAGGACACGATGCGGATTCTGCTGGCGGCGGCGGCGCTGATGCTCGCCGGACCCGCCCATGCCGAGGTGAAGGCGACCTGGGATGGGGGCTTTCGGCTGGAGAACCGGGCCACCCTCTCGGCGACGCGGGAGCAGACCTGGTTTGCGCTCGCCCAGATCGGCCGCTGGTGGAACAGCGAGCACACCTATTCCGGCGACGCACGCAACATGGTCATCAGCCTGAAGCCCGGCGGATGCTGGTGCGAGGTCCTGCCCGGCGGCGGCATCGAGCACGGCCGCGTTATCCTGGCCTGGCCGGAGAAAGGAACGTTGCGGCTGGAAGCCACGCTGGGGCCGCTGCAGGACGAGGGCGTGTCCGGCGCCCTCACCTGGCAGATCAATGAGTTGAAGGACGGTGGCGTCGAGGTCGTGCAGACCTACAACGTCGGCGGCGTGCGTCCGGATATGGTCAGGAACGCCGCCCTGATCGACAGCGTGATGGCCGAGCAACTCGCCCGCCTGAAGGGCTTTATCCGCCCGGCGTCTTAGGCCGCTTCGGCGGCGACCACGCGGCTGACAGCGTTGACGACAGAGGCGATGCGAAGCGCCGCCTGGACCTGGGTGTTCGGCATGCCGCGCTTCTTCAGCTCTTCCTCGTGGCTGTCGAGGCAGGCGCCGCAGCCGTTGATGGCGCTGACGGCCGTGCACCACAGCTCGAAGTCGGTCTTGTCGACGCCGGGGTTGGCGATGACGTTCATCCGCAGCCGTGCCGGCAGCGTGCGGTACTCCTGGTTCTTCAGCAGGTGCAGCGAGCGGTAGTAGACGTTGTTCATGCCCATGATGGCGGCGGCGGCCTTGGCGGCGTTCAGCGCCTCGTCCGACAGGCCGGCCTCGCGAGCCGAGGCTTCCACGGCGCGGATCACCGGACCGACGCCGACGGCGTGGGCCGAAGCGACGAAGGCGCCCCACTTCTGCTGCTCGTTCAGGACCGTCTCGGTCGAGAGCGACGACAGGTTCAGGCTCAGGTCCTTGGCGTAAGCGGGGATGGTCTCGCGCAGTTGGTCGAGCGACATGATCTTCAGGCTTTCAGGAAAAGGGGTGTCCGGGAGCGCGCCCAATCAATGGGGGGAGAGCTTGCGCACGCTCCCGGACGGCGGCGTTAAGGTCAGGGGGGCTAACCTTACGCCGCGGGCTTGAGGGTCTCGCCGCCGGCGGGGCGGTTGCACGGGCAGAGCTCATCGGTCTGCAGGGCGTCGAGGACCCGAAGGGTATCGGCCGGCGCGCGGCCGACGTTGAGGTTCGTCACATAGACGTGCTGGACGACGTTGTGCGGGTCGACCACGAAGGTGGCGCGCAGGGCTACGCCTTCCTCCTCGTCGAGCACGCCCAGAGCGCGGGCGAACTTGCCGCTGTTGTCCGCGAAGTTCCAGATCGGCAGTTCAGCCAGATCGGGGTGCTCACGGCGCCAGCCGAGCTTGGAGTGCTCGTTGTCGGTCGAGCCGCCGAGGACGACGGTGTCGCGCTCTTCGAACTGCGAGTTCAGGCGGGCGAATTCGGCGATCTCGGTCGGGCAGACGAAGGTGAAGTCCTTCGGATAGAAGAAGATGACCTTCCACTTACCGGGGAAGCTGTCCTGGGTGATCGTGTCGAAGGCGCTCTCGCCGTTCTCCTCGTGGCGCATGAACTTGGGCTTCACACCCACAATCTTGAAGTCCGGCAGCTTCTCGCCAACACCCAGCATCATTGCTCTCCATAAAGTCAAAAAAACGGTTCCGCCGTGTGTCCCGGCGGTCAGGAACTGTGAGATAGGCTGCGGCGATCCAGAAATCCAATCAATTGTTTTTGGGTTTTGGATAGATTATGTCTATATAACCGGTGTGCTACCGACGCTCCGCCAGCTCCAGTATCTGAAGCTCCTCGCCCAGCACGGCTCGTTCAGCCGGGCGGCCGAGGCGGCGCATGTGACCCAGCCCACGCTGTCGGCCGGCATTCAGGAGCTTGAGAAGATTCTCGGCGCCCCACTCGTCGACCGCGCCCGCTCCGGCCTCATCCTGACCGCGGCGGGCGAGGAGGCGGTCAAGCGCGCCGACCGCATCCTCACCCAGGCCGACGACCTGGTGCAGGCCGCCCGCGCCGC
>CAMLRH010000147.1 GCA_946482375.1 uncultured Caulobacteraceae bacterium
ACGGCTCCTATGTCCGCGGCTACAAGGCGGGCGGCGCCAATCCGCCGCCGCCGGTGCTGGTGCTGGCGACGGTCTGCCCTCCCGAATGTCAGTCAGGCGATTTCAACACCATCGACGGCCTGGTGGACCACTACCTCACCCATCCCGAAACCTTCGAGGCGGAGTATGTCGACGCCTTCGAATTCGGTACGAAAAACACCTTCTTCGACGGAACGGTCACGGCCAACCTTGCCGCCTTCTACTACGACTACAAGAACTACCAGATCTCCCAGATCGTCGACCGCTCGGCGATCAACTTCAACTACGACGCCAAGGTCTGGGGCGCCGAGATCGAGATCGATTGGCGGCCGCTGGAAAACCTGCGGCTGGCTTTCAAGGGCGGCTACGAAAACACCCGCGTCGCCGACGGCGAGGAGGCCATCGACCTGATGGACCGCACCGCCGGCAAGGAGGGCTGGATCGTCATACGGCCTTTCCCGACGTTGCCATCCAACTGCGTGGTGCCGGAATGGCTGGCCACCGCCCACATCGGCCAGGAGACCTGCGCGGCCTACCTGATCGGCGTCGATCCGATCACCTACCTGCCCTATGTGCCGAATCCGACCGAGACCAACTTCCAGCTTCCGGACGGCTATCCCGGCTACGACCCGGCGAGCGCCAACAACGGCCAGGGCTTCACCAAGGACCTCAGCGGCAACCAACTGCCCAACGCGCCGGAATTCACGGCCACGATCACGGCGGACTACACCGTGCCGCTGCCGAACGAATGGCTGATGACGCTACATGCCGACCTCTACTACCAGTCGGAGGCCTGGTGGCGGATCATCAACTCGCCCGGTTATGACAAGCTGAAGGCCTACAACAACATCAACCTGGCCGCGATCTTCACCAACGAAGACGCCGGCTGGAACGTGATGGCCTACATCAAGAACGTCCAGAACAAGGACAACATCACCGGCGCCTTCCTGAATTCCGACGACACCGGCCTCACCACCAACATCTTCCTGAACGAGCCGCGTCTCTATGGCATTCGCGTCACCAAGGAATGGACCGGCGGGCCGTTGCTCGGCACGTTCGGGCAGCGGCGCGAAGGGCCCTATCCGCTCACCGTCGAGCTCGGCGGCCAGATGCAGCGCCAGGACACGCCCTCGGCGCCGCAAATGTCCTTCGCCGACGCCTTCACCGGCGGCCTCGATCCGGCCGCGCCGATCAACGAAGACCTCGACTGGACCACGGGCAGCGAACTGCGCCTGACTTTCCGGCCCGAAGGCTCCGACTGGAAGATCGCCGGCGGCGTCCGCTACGGCCGCACCAGCAACTCCACCGGCCGCTTGCGGCAGACGGAGCAGGTCGGCGAGGCGGTCTGCGATCTTCCCACTCAGGCGGCCTACCACCCCTACTTCCCAGGCGTCGACTTCGCGTTCGTCGGAAAGCTTCAGTGCGATCCGGAGTACGGGGGGGTCACCAAGGTCGTTCCGTATTTCGGCGAGAAGTACTTCGATAACAAGTACGACCCGGACAACCTGCTGACCGCCACGAACCGCTTAAGCAGCTCCACCAACCGGCGCGAGGAGCACCTGATTGTCGACTTCACTGTCGGCAAGGACGTCGGCCTCGGCGCGGCTCTGCTCGGCGAGCACGAGTCGTCCCTGAGCGCGGGTCTTCGCTACGCCGAGTTCAAATCGTCGGTCAGCGGTGACGTGCGCGGCATTCCCGACATGGTCCTGCCGGAGGATGGCTGGGAAAAGTACAACACTACCTTCAATCAGTACGCGGCGACCTTCGAGACCGAGCGTGAATTCAAGGGCGTTGGTCCCACCCTGTCCTGGGAAGCGTCGAAGGTGCTCTGGGGCGACAAGGGTCGCGGCCACCTGAACCTCGACTGGGCGATCACCGGCGGCGCCCTGTTCGGCAAGCAGAAGACCTCGGTCGAGGCTTCGGAGGGCGCCGACTATTTCAACGAAGCCTACCCGACCAACCCCGACCAGTGGGTCCTGAACGCGCTGCCGCCGCCCACCCAGACGCCGCTGGACATCGCCCCGCGCAAGGAGTCCGCGACCGTCCCGGTCCTCGACCTGAGCCTCGGCCTGTCGTTCCAGGCGAGGGGGATGAAGCTCTCCACCGGCTATCGCTGGGAGCCCTACTTCGACGTCATCGACGCCGGGTTCGACGAGCATCGCTCCTACGACCGCACCATCGACGGTCCATACTTCAAGGTCTCTGTCGGCCTGGGCGGCTAGGTTCCCCTCCGTTTCAGGTCCCCTCTGAACCGGAATTTGCCCTGAGGCGGCGGCCCGATCCCGCCGCCTCATTTTTTTTCGCGCGACCACATAGGGTGTCGCCGCATCCGGAGCCTTTTAGCTATTGTGGAGGTGCGTCCGGCGTCGTGCGGGCGTGCCGATCGCTCGTGTTTCACTCCCGGTGTTGGCGCATGCCGCAACCCCCGACCCAGGCTCGCGATCAGGCGCACGACCTGCACGGCTGGAGCGTGCGCTATGGTCCGGCGCTGCGAGCCTACTTCGGCAAGAAGGTCGGCCCGGCGGAAGCCGAGGATCTGGCGCAGGAGGTCTTCCTGGCCATGCAGGCGCGGGGGCCGCTGGAGGACACCGAGCACGTCAACCGCTACCTGTTCCGCGTCGCCGCCAACGTGCTGGCCAAACGCTATCGCCGGGGCGGCTGGGACTGGTCGGGCCATGCCGAGCTGGATGACGTCCAGCTCGAGGACCTCATCTCGCCGGAGCGCTCGCTGATCGCCAAGCAGACGCTGGGTGGGTTGCTGGAAGCCCTGAAGGAGCTGCCGCCTCGGTCGGCCCAGGCCTTCGCCCTGCACCGG
This sequence comes from uncultured Caulobacteraceae bacterium, assembly GCA_946482375.1. The sequence goes on from CAMLRH010000147.1 coordinate 2,834, forward strand.
TTCGACGAGATGACCTATGGCGAAATCGCCGTGCACATGGGCATCTCGGTCAAGGCGGTCGAGGCGCTCATGAAGCGGGCGCTGGAGAAGATCACCGCCCGGCTGGAGGCCGCCCGATGAGCGCGCGCCCTGAACAGACCGAAACCGTCGAAGGCGCCGCCGCCGGCTGGTTCGCCCTGCACCGCTCGGGCGAGGTGACGCCGGAGGAGGCGGCCGCGTTCGAAGCCTGGCAGGCCGAGCCCGAGCACCGCGCGGCCTACGACGCCGTGGCGCGGTCGTGGGAGGCCGTGGAACTGGCCCGCACGGCGCCGGAGATCCTGGCGCTGCGGGCCGAAGCACGGCGCCAGCCCAGCGTGCAGAGGCGGGCGGTGTTCGGCCGCATCGCCGCGGGCTTCGCGGCGCTGGCGCTGGTGGGCGGGCTTGGCCTCTGGGTCGGCGAGGAGAGTGGCCTTGCCCGCTCCCGCAGCTTGCAGACCCAGACCTATCGCACCGGTGTCGGCGAGCGCTCGACGTTCGCGCTACCCGACGGCTCGGTGGTGACGCTGAACACCGATACAGTTTTGCGCACCCGCGCCGATCGCGACCGGCGGCTGCTCTATCTCGACAAGGGCCAGGCCTATTTCAGGGTGGCCAGGGATCGACGCCATCCCTTCCAGGTCGCCGCCGCCGGCCGGGTGGTCACCGCCGTCGGCACGGCCTTCGACGTGCGGGTGGACGGCAAGAAGTTCGAGGTCGTGCTGGTCGAGGGCAAGGTGAAGGTCGACAACCTTCCCACCGCGCCGGCGGCCGGCGACGAAATCCAGGCCGCGGCGGGCCAGACCACGGAAATGATCGCCGGCGACCGGCTCGTCGCTTCGGTGGAAAACCGCGCCTGGGCCGTCGCGCCGACCGACACGGCGCGGGAAACCAGCTGGCTCACCGGCTGGCTGAATTTCGAGAACGAGCGGCTGTCTGACGTCGCCGCCGAATTCAACCGCTACTCGCCGCGCAAGATCGTGCTGGCGGATCCGATGCTCGGCGACACGCCGGTGAGCGGTCGTTTCGAAGCCGATGATGTGGAGGCGTTCACGCGCGCGCTTGCGAAGTACGAAATCGCGCGCGTGGAAAGCGCCGGGCCGGAGGTTATTCGCCTCGCCGCGCCCTGATTTGAAAAATTATCTGCAACCCAACATAGGGTGGGAACGCCAAGACTTCCTTCTACCCAATAAGGGGCCGTCGCGCTCCGAACAAAATGGGGGGAAGCAGAGATGAGCGGAAGGCTTCAGGCGCGGCTATTGTGCGGCGCGGCGGTTATTGGACTGATGGGCGCGGCGCAGGCCGCGCAGGCGGCCGAAGCGAATTTTTCGATTCCCGCGCAGTCGCTGGCCTCGGCGCTGAGCAGCTTCAGCGAGCAGAGCGGGCGGCCGGTTCTCTACCGTCCCGAAATCGCCACCCAGAAGGTTTCGCCGGGCGCCGCCGGAGAGGTCGAGGCCGAAGTCGCCCTGAACCAGTTGCTCGCCGGCACCGGCCTGACCTGGAAGCAGGACGGCGACACCTTCCTGATCATGAGGACCGATGCCGACCCCCAGTCCGGAAGCGCCGCGGGGGACGGCGCTGACGGAACGGTCGAGGCGCTGATCGTCACGGCTCAGAAGCGCGAAGAGGATATCCAGGACGTTCCGATCGCCATCTCGGCCTTCACCCAGGACGACTTGACGCGTTCGCAGGTCGCCGGCGGTCCGGACCTGATGACGCAGGTTCCGAACTTCACGTTCACGAAGACGAACTTCAGCAGCTATTCGATCCAGATCCGCGGGATCGGCACCCAGGCGATTTCGGCCACGACCGATCCGGCTGTCGCCATCGCCTTCAACAACACGCCGTTCGTGCGTAACCGCTTCTTCGAGCAGGAATTCTACGACCTGCAGCGCGTTGAAGTGCTGCGTGGCCCGCAAGGCACGCTCTACGGCCGCAACGCCACGGCCGGTGTGGTCAACATCATCAGCGCCAAGCCGTCGTTTGGTTATGAGGCCAAGCTCTCGGCCGACATCGCCAACTACAGTTCGACGCGCGTCGAGGGCATGATCAACATGCCGATCGTCGAGGACAGGATCGCCCTGCGTCTGGCCGGCGCCTGGACCAAGCGCGAGGGCTATTCCACCAACCAATTGACCGGCAACCCGATTGACGGCCGCGACCTGTGGTCGACCCGCCTGTCCTTGCGGTTTGCACCCACGGACCGCCTCGACGCGAACCTGGTGTGGGAACACTTCGAGGAGGACGACGACCGCCTGCGTTCGGGTAAGCAGCTGTGCAAGAAGGACCTTGGGCCCGATTTCATCAACGGCGTCCCGGTGCCCAAGGATTTCGGCGGCACCTTCGGCGCCTCGGCCTACTACAGCCAGGGCTGCAAGCCGGTTTCGCTCTATTCGCCCGAGGCGTTCCAGACGCCGAACGGCTTTGCGCTGCCCTACTACGGACCGCTCGGAAACCTCGGTGCGCCGGTCGACCAGAACGTCGATCCCTACGTCACCGCCACGCAGTCGACCGACCTGCGGGTCATCGAGTCCACGCGGGATCCGGAGTATCGCGCCAACAGCGATCTGGTGGAGTTGCAGGTCAGCTTCGAGCTTACGCCAGAACTGACGCTGTCCTCGGAAACCGCCTACAGCGCCGACGAACTCTTCTCGACGCAGGACTTCAACCGCTTCAATACCAAACCCGGCGCCTTCACGACTCTGGACCCATTTGGTGAGCCCACCCAGGACGTCCTGCGAGGCCTGCTCAGCCCGACAGGCGTCTTCTGCGATCCCCAGCTCGGCTGTTCCGACCGCCTGGTGGCGGCCGACCTCTCGACGGCCAAGTCGCGCCAGTTCAGCCAGGAATTCCGCCTGTCGTCGGATTTCGACGGGCCGTTCAACTTCAGCCTGGGAACGAACTTCCTGCGCTACGACACCGAAGACAAGTATTACGTCTTCATCAACAGCCTCTCGCTGTTCGCCGCGCAGGCCTGGGGAAGCAAGGCCGACATCCCATACGTTCCCGGCGTGACCGACAATATGGACTGCCTGGACAATTTGGCGCCGGGCGATCCCAACATCGTCAACGGCATCACCAACTGCATCTACATCGACCCCAATCCGATCGGCAGCCTCAACGACCTGGGCCACAACTACTTCCTGTCGAAGAACCCGTACCGGCTGATCTCCTACGCGGTGTTCGGCGAGACCTATTACAACGTCACCGACAACCTGAAGGTCACTGCCGGCCTGCGCTGGACGGTGGACAAGAAACACGCGCCGCTCATCCCGAGCTGGCTGCTGGCGGCCCATACCTTCGGCTATCCGGTTTCGACCATCGTCGAGCAGGAATGGCGCGAGCCGACGGGCCGCCTCACCGTCGACTGGAAGCCGGCGCTCACCTTCACGGACGAGACGCTGCTCTACGGCTCCTACGCTCACGGCTACAAGGCCGGCGGCGCCAATCCGCCGCCGATCGCGGTCGCGACCTACGGAGGGTTCGACCAGTACAACGACCTGGTGCTGTCGAAGGCGCTGTCGCGGGTGCGCACGTTCGACGCCGAGTATGTCGACGCCTTCGAGGTCGGGACCAAGAACACGCTTCTGGACGGCCGCCTGACGCTCAACCTCAACGCCTTCTACTACGACTACAGAGGCTACCAGATTTCCCAGATCGTCGACCGTA
>CAMLRH010000148.1 GCA_946482375.1 uncultured Caulobacteraceae bacterium
GAGCCATGTCCGCTCCCCTCGCTGCCGCCGCGCTTGGCGGGACCGCCTTCGCGGCCCCCAAACCGATAACCCTGCTCAACGTCAGCTACGACCCGACGCGTGAGCTCTACAAGGAGGTCAACGCCGCCTTCGGGAAGTACTGGAAGGACCGCGTCGGCCAGAGCCTGACCATCAACCAGAGCCACGGCGGTTCGGGCAAGCAGGCGCGCTCGGTGATCGACGGCCTGCAGGCCGACGTCGTCACCCTGGCGCTCGCCTACGACATCGACGAGATCGCGGCACGGGCCAGGCTGCTGCCGAAGAACTGGCAGTCGCGCCTGCCCAACAACTCCAGCCCCTACACCTCGACCATCGTGTTCCTGGTCAAGAAGGGGAACCCCTGGAAGATCAACGACTGGGACGACCTCCTGAAACCTGGCATCGAGGTCATCACGCCGAACCCGAAGACCTCCGGCGGCGCGCGCTGGAACTACCTGGCGGCCTACGCCTACGCCCTGCGCAAGAACGGCGACGACCACGGCAAGGCGCAGGCCTTCCTGCAGCAGCTGTTCAAGAAGGTGCCGGTGCTGGACACCGGCGCGCGCGGCTCGACGACCACCTTCGCCCAGCGCGGCATCGGCGACGTGCTGCTGGCCTGGGAGAACGAGGCCTACCTCTCCATCGAGGAGTTCGGGCCCAAGTTCGACATCGTCTACCCGTCGATCTCCATCCTGGCCGAGCCGCCGGTGGCCGTGGTCGACAAGATCGTCGACAAGCGCAAGACCCGGACCATCGCCGAGGGCTACCTCAACTTCCTCTACAGCCCGCTGGCGCAGGACCTGATCGGCAAGCACCACTTCCGCCCGCGCAACACCTCGGCGTTCAATAAGTGGAGCCGGAAGTTCAAGACCATCCCGCTCGTCACCATCGAGGACTTCGGCGGCTGGCAGAAGGCGCAGAAGACGCACTTCGCCGACGGCGGCGTCTTCGACAAGATCTACAAGCCCGGCTGATGGCGGCGACAGCGCGCCGCTGGCGCGAGCACAGCATCCTGCCGGGCTTTCGCCTGGCCATGGGGCTGACCCTCTTCTGGCTGAGCGCCATCGTCGTCATTCCGTTGACGGCGCTGGCGCTCAGACCGTGGGAGCTGGGTCTCGAGGGCGTCATCCGCACCCTGACCGAACCGCGCGTCCTGCAGGCGCTGAAGCTCAGCTTCGGCGCCTCGGCGCTTGCGGCCGCCGTCAACGCGCCGCTGGGGCTGCTCGTCGCCTGGGTGCTGGTCCGCTACCGGTTTCCGGGCAAGCGGCTGCTCGACGCCTTCGTCGACCTGCCGTTCGCCCTGCCGACGGCCGTGGCCGGTATCGCGCTGACGGCCATCTATGCGCCCAACGGCCCGCTCGGCTCGCTGTTCGAGAAGGTCGGCATCCAGACCGCCTACAACCCGGTCGGCGTCTGGATCGCGCTGACCCTCATCGGCCTGCCGTTTGTCGTCCGCGCCGTGCAGCCCGTCCTGCAGGACCTCGACCTGGAGGTGGAAGAAGCCGCCCGGACGCTGGGCGCCACCGACTTCCAGCGGGTGACGCAGGTCGTGCTGCCCGCCGTCTACCCGGCGCTGCTCACCGGCGTCGGCCTCGCCTTCGCCCGCGCCGTCGGCGAGTATGGCTCGGTCATCTTCATCGCCGGCAACATGCCGCTGGTCTCCGAGATCGCGCCGCTGCTCATCGTCATCAAGCTCGAGCAGTACGACTACGCCGGCGCCGCCGCCGTGGGCCTGGCCATGCTCGCCATCTCCTTCGGCGCGCTGCTCGTCTTCAACGCCATCCAGTCGTGGCTAGCCCGCAGGGGCATGCGATGAGCAAGCCGTCCGCCATCCACCTCCCCGGTTTCGCGCCGCTGCTGGCGCTGACCGCCGTCGGCGTGCTCGGCGCGCTGATCGTGCTGCCGCTCTTCATGGTCTTCGTTCAGGCCTTCGCCGACGGCTGGCCGGGCTTCCTCGCCGCCTTTCAGGAACCCGACGCCTGGGCGGCCATCAGGCTGACCCTGATCGTCGCCGCCATCTCCGTCCCGCTGAACGCGGTCTTCGGGCTGGCGGCCGCCTGGGCCATCGCCAAGTTCGAGTTCAAGGGCAAGGCGATCCTGCTCGCCCTCATCGACCTCCCCTTCTCCGTCTCGCCCGTGGTCTCGGGCCTCGTCTGGGTGCTGCTGTTCGGCGCCCACGGCTGGTTCGGACCGCAGCTGGAAGAAGCCGGCATCAAGGTCATCTTCACGACCACGGGCCTCGTGCTCGCGACCGTCCTCGTCACCCTCCCCTTCGTCGCCCGCGAGCTCATCCCGCTGATGCAGGAGCAAGGGACCGACGAGGAGTCCGCCGCCGTCACCCTCGGCGCCGGCGGCTTTACGACCTTCTGGCTGGTCACCCTGCCCAACGTGAAGTGGGCGCTGCTCTACGGCGTCCTGCTCTGCAACGCCCGCGCCATGGGCGAGTTCGGCGCGGTCTCGGTGGTCAGCGGCCACATCCGCGGCCTGACCAACACGCTGCCGCTCCACGTGGAGATTCTCTACAATGAGTACGACTTCGTTGGCGCCTTCGCGGCCGCCTCGCTCCTGGCCGGTCTTGGCCTCGTCACCCTCGTCATCAAGACGGCGCTCGAGTTCCGCTACGCCGGCGAGCTCCGCGCGACCCGAAAGCACTGACATGTCCCTGAAGATCGACAACGTCGCCAAGGCGTTCGGCCGCTTTCCCGCGCTCGGCGGCGTCTCGCTGCAGGCCGCCGAGGGCGAGTTCCTGGCCCTGCTGGGTCCGTCCGGCTCGGGCAAGACCACGCTCCTGCGCATCCTCGCGGGCCTCGAAAAGCCCGACGCCGGCGCCGTCACTTTCGAGGGCGACGACTTCCTGCGGCTCACGGCCCGCGAGCGGCGCGTCGGCATGGTTTTCCAGCACTACGCCCTCTTCCGCCACATGACCGTGGCGCAGAACATCGCGTTCGGGCTGAAGGTCCGCCCGCGCTCGCAGCGGCCGAAAAAGGCCGACATCGAGGCCCGCGTGAAGGACCTCCTGCGCCTCGTCCAGCTCGAAGGGCTGGAAAAGCGCTACCCCGCCCAGCTTTCCGGGGGCCAGCGCCAGCGGGTCGCGCTCGCCCGCGCGCTCGCCATCGAGCCCCGCGTTCTCCTCCTCGACGAGCCCTTCGGCGCGCTCGACGCCAAGGTCCGCCGCGAACTGCGCAAATGGCTGCGCCACGTCCACGACGAGACCGGCGTCACCACCGTCTTCGTCACCCACGACCAGGAAGAGGCCCTCGACCTCGCCGACCGCGTCGCCATCCTGAAGGACGGTGGGCTCGTCCAGGTCGGCGCCCCGCAGGAGGTCTACGACGCCCCCGCCAGCCCCTTCGTCTTCGACTTCCTCGGCGAAACCTGCCGCCTGCGCGGCGAGGTGACGGACGACCGCCTGACCATCGGCTCCTGGACCGGCAAGGCCCCGGCGGACGCGCCGCAGGGCCCCGCCGACGTCTTCTTCCGCCCCCACGAGCTGACCCTCGAACCCATCACCGGCCAGGGCCTCCCCGCGGTCGTCAAAGCCTTCGCCCCCCGGGGCGCGGCCCTCCACCTCGAATGCGCCGTCGCCGGCCAGGACCTCGACCTGGAAATCCCCGGCGCGATCGCACCAGACTTCCTCAAGGAAGGCCAGGCCATCCGCCTGTCGCCGAAGCGCCTCACCGCCTTCCCCACAGAAAAATGAGGCGGCGGGTGGTCCCGCCGCCTCAGCACATCCGGTTCGAAGGGGACCGAACCCGGGACTAGAATTCCTTGCGGATCGACAAGCCGATCAGGCGCGGATCGAGCACGAAGACGTTGGTGGTCATGCCGGTGGAGTCCGAGTTGAGGAAGGCGTCGGTGATCGGTGTCTCATCGAACACGTTCTTGACGTAGACCTCGAAGGTCAGCGCGTCGGCGGGCTTCTCCACGCGCAGGGAGAGGTTGGCGTTTTCCCAGCCTCGTAGCCGGTCGTACGGCTCCAGATTGTAGACGCGGGCGTAGCTGTCGGACTGGCGGTAATAGTCGGCGCGCAGCGTGGCTTCCCAGTCGGTGAGCAAGCTCCAGCTGTATTCAGCGCCGATATTGAAGGTGAAATGCGGCGCGTTGGGCAGTTCGTTGCCGGAGAGGTCCGTGAAGAAGCCGGCGCCGTTGTTGGTTTCTGGGTGATCGTCCGGATCGTAGCTGGTCCAGGGCGAGGAGCCTTCGGAGTAGATGATGCAGGACCGCACGATGGGCGAGTAGAACTCGATACCCGGGAAGATGCCGACCTCGACGAAATCCACCACCGCTTCAACGGGCAGGATGCAGTTGGAGGTCTGCTGGATCCACGGGGTTACCACCATCCAGCCCTCGCGGCCGGCGGTGCGGTTGAAGATGTCGATCGACTTCTCGCCGTCCGCGATCTCGGTGTTGAGATAGCCGAGCGTGGCATTGAAGCGGAGATTCTCCGTCACGGCCCAGATGCCTTCGAATTCCAGGCCCCAGATCGTGGCGTCGAAGTTTTCGTTGACGATGGTGCGGTCGACGACCTTCGAGACCTGGTAGTCGTCGTACTCGTAGTAGAAGGCGTTGGCGTTGAGCAGAACGGCGCCGCCCATCAGCGTGTTTTTTACGCCAATCTCGAAGGCGTCCACGAACTCGGGCTCAAATGTGGGGGAATGCTCGGCGACGACAAAGATGCCGTTCTCCACCGGCGCCGCAGGAGGTGGGTTGGCCCCGCCGCCCTTGTAGCCGTGCGAGTAGAACGCATAGATCATCGTGTCGTCGGTGAAGCCGAGTTCCGGATTCCAGTCCAGGCCGAGCCGGCCGGACAATTCCGTCCATCGCTGGTTGATCGGATCGCTCGGGCCGTAGTCGTCACCGAGCACCAGGACCTGGCTGCGCCACGGCGTGAAGCTCTTGCGGTCGTCGGTGTAGCGCAGGCCGCCGGTGATCTTAAGCGTCTCCGTGGCCTGGAAGTACACTTCGCCGAAGACGGCCTTGCTTTCGAGCTTGTAGGGGTTCTGGTTGCGGAAATAGTTGTGGCCGCCTCCATCGACGCTCTCGAGCGGGTTGGGATCGACGTACATGCAGTTGCCGGGGAGATTGCACTCTCCGATCACGGACGAGCGATTGTAGAGGCCCTGCGCCAGCATGCTGACGACGTTGAAGAACAGGTAATAGTCGTTGAGCCCTTCGAACTCGGTGTAGCTCACGCCGCCAGAGAAGTTCAGCGGGCCGTCGAAATTCGATTGCAGGCGGAAGTCCTGCGAGAACTGCTCGCTGTCGCTGGTCGTGACTTCAAAGCCGGACAGGCGATCCGAACAGCCGATCTGCGGATCGCAGTAGATGCCGCCCGGTATGAGCCCACGCAGGTGATCCGGCTGCGCGGCCGTCACGGCGTCGTAGGCGAAGAAGTTATAGACGCCCGATGAGTCGTTGAACGTGGGCAGCGTGGAGAAGCGGTTGTAGTCCTGGAAGGAATACACACGGTCTTCGTTGTACATCGTCTGGGAGGTGAAGGTGAGCGCCTCGGTGATGTCCACTTCCACATTGAGCTGGAAGATGTCGGCCGCCGCTTCATAGATGGCGTCATGCATGGAGTAGATTTCGCGCAGGTCACGCGACTGCTCTACTCCGTAAGGGTCGATGCGCTGCATGAACGTGACCCACTGGGCGTCCGGATTGAAGTCGTAACCCCAAGGCGCCGACGAGGGGATGTAGGACGGCTGGTCGTAACCCAGATACCCGACGTACTGGCCGGCGAACACGAACGGAATGCTCGCGCCGTTGGGCGCGCCGAACGCCGCGTCGTCGTAGAGCGAGCCTTGCATGCAGCCCTGGCTCAACCGGCCGATGGCAAGGTCCGGCACCGGGCCGACGAGGCCAGGCAATTCGCTGGGGCCCGGATCGCGGTGGCACAGCTGCTTGCCGGTGCGCAGGCGGTTGTCGTCTTCCTCGAAGCGTTCCCAGATCAGCTCGGCGCGGATGCGGTCCGTCGGCTTGAAGCCGAGGGACAAGCGGCCGGACCACAGATCGCGGCCGTCGATGTCCTCGCCAGTGGCGAGATTCTCGCCATAGCCGTCGCGCTGGGTCAGGGCGCCGGCGAAACGGATGGCCAGCTTGTCATCGACGAGCGGCACATTGACCATCGCCGAGAGGCGCTTGGTGTTGTAGTTGCCGACCTCGCCTTTGATCCAGCCGCCGAACTCGGTGAGATTTGGCTTGGCGGAAATGACGTTGATCACGCCGGAGGTCGCGTTGCGACCGTAGAGCGTCCCCTGCGGTCCGCGCAGCACCTCGACGCGCTCGACATCGAAATACTCCTGTTCGAACAGGCGGTTGCGCAGCAGGGAGCTGTTGTTGAAGGCGACGTCGACGCCTGGGTCCGTCGTCGCCGAAACCGCCTTGGTGCCGACGCCGCGGATGGAGAAATTGTAGCCGGCGTAGTTGTTCTTCGAGAAGGTGACGTTCGGGATCGCCTTGAGGAGATCGAAGCCACCCTCGATCTTCTGGGC
>CAMLRH010000149.1 GCA_946482375.1 uncultured Caulobacteraceae bacterium
GCGCCGGTCACCGTCGAGCGCGCCAGCAGCTTGGCCGCCTTGGCGCTGAGCCCCGCGTTGCTCCCCGCCGCCTCCAGCGCCTCGACGAAGGCGTAGAGGTAGGCCGGGCCCGAGCCCGACACCGCCGTCGCCGCATGCATCAGCCCCTCGTCGGCGAGGTCGACCACCGTCGCCAGCGGCGAGAACAGCAGATGCGCCCGCTGCCGCGCCTCGGCCTCCTCGGCGAAGACGCTGGCCGTCCCCTGACGGATCGCCACCGCCGTCGTCGGCATCACCCGCGCCACCTTGCGGTGGAAGACCTCGGCGATGTCGGCCGAGCGCACCCCCGCACAGATGGAGACGATGACCGCGTCCGGCGCCAGCAATCCGGCGACGGCAGAGGCCGCCTCGCGCCAGACCTGCGGCTTGACGGCCAGCACGACCGTCTTCGCCTCGGTCAACGCAGCGTCCGGCGGATTGACCCTGACGCTGGCGATCCGGGGCGCGGCCGGGTCGCGGACCATGATGTCCGACGGCGGGAAGGCGCCGGCGCGCAGCCATCCCTCGATGAGCGCGCCGCCCATCCGGCCCGCGCCGAGCAGAAGTATCGGTCTCATGCCGCTCGCCCCAAAACCGCTCAATTCCCGCGAAAGCGGGAACCTAGGCTTTTTATGAAAGCCGCAACTACCGCAACGAAAAACACCTGGGTCCCCGCTTTCGCGGGGATGAGCGGAGGGTGGGCTAAGCCCGTCCCACCGTCTCGAACATGCAGGCGGCCAGCGCCTCTTCGGGGGATTTGGCGCCGCGCACCAGGAAGTCGAAAGCCGGGAAGAAGCGGTCGGCCGCCTCGACCGCCGCGTCGATCATCGAGGCTGCCTGGGCCAGCGTCGGCCGCTCGCCGCCCGGCAGCGCCATGGCGTGACGGAAGATGATCTCGCCGTCGTCCGCCCAAACCTCGAAGTGGCCGAGCCAGACGCGCTGATTGATCAGGGTGACCAGTTCATAGGCTCGCGCCCGCTCGGCCTTGCCGGCGGCGATATCCATGGACAGGCACAGCTGCAGGCAATCAGCTTCGGGCCGCCACGCGAACCACAGTTCGTAGTCCTTCCAGTCGCCCGCCAGCGCGAAGGCCAGGTCGCCGTCCTCGGTGCGGTCGAAGGTCAGGTTCTCGGCCGTCAGCACGTGCTCGACCACGTCAAGCGGGTCGAGCGCCATCAGGGTTTCGTCTTCGTCGGGGCGGGTGTCCATGGGCGGTTCGCGTCCCTCAAAGAGCGCCACGAACGCGAGGTGCGGTCGTGATGAATCGCTCCTTAACGATGGACCCTAGTCTGCTTCGGCCTTGGTCTGCCAAGCGTCAAATTGTCGAATCTGTGGATTTTCAGGCGGTAGGCGCAGCTTCGTCAGACGGCGGCTGAGCGGTGGCCTTCATGGCGGCGATCTCGGCGCGAAGGGCGGCGATCTCGGCCCGCAAGGCCTCGAAGTCCTCGCGGCGGACGAGGTCGAACTCGGCGGCGATCTTGTCGGCCTGGGCGCGGAAGGCGGACTTGGCCTCCTCGCTGGCGGCCTGCGCCAATCCCATCGCCGCCGTGGTCAGTTTGGCCATTTCGTCGAGGAAGGGGTTCTGGGTCTGCATCGGCCTGCTCAGGATGACGAATTCATCACAAACCTAGTCATCCTGAGCAGGCCGCGCTAGCGGGCGTGTCGAAGGACGCGCTAAAGCTCGGTCATGCCTTTTCCAGACTTCGATCCCGTCATCTTCCAGATCGGCCCGTTCGCCCTGCGCTGGTACGCGCTGGCCTATGTCGCGGGCATCCTGCTGGGCTGGCGCTACGCCGTCTCGCTGGTGAAGAACGCGAGGCTCTGGAACGGCCAGACGCCCGCGCTCAATCCCACCCAGATCGACGACCTGGTGCTGTGGGTGACGCTCGGCGTCATCGTCGGCGGGCGTCTCGGCTACGTTCTCTTCTATACGCCCGACATCATCGCCTCGAACCCGCTGCAGATCCTCAAGGTCTGGGAAGGCGGCATGAGCTTCCACGGCGGGCTGATCGGGGTCACCGTCGCGCTGCTCGGCTATGCGGCGAACCAGAAGATCGACCTCATCAAGCTCGGCGACCTGGTTGCGCCCTGCGTGCCCTTCGGCCTCTTCTTCGGTCGCATCGCCAACTTCGTGAACATGGAGCTGTGGGGCCGGCCGACGGATGTGCCGTGGGGCGTCGTGTTCCCGAACGGCGGTCCCCTGCCCCGCCACCCGAGCCAGCTCTACGAGGCGGCCCTGGAGGGGCTGGTGCTGTTCATCGCGCTCAGACTCGCCACCCACCATTGGGGCTGGCTGCAGCGGCGCGGCGCGGTCGTCGGCCTGTTCCTCACCGGCTATGCCCTCTTCCGCATGGCGCTGGAGAACGTCCGCCAGCCGGACGCCATCCTGCCGCCCTTCCCGTTCGGCCTGACCATGGGGATGATGCTGTCGATGCCGATGCTGCTGGCGGGCCTCTACTTCCTGTGGCGCGGCCTGCGCGAGCCGCTCCCGGCCAGGGCCGATGAGCCTGCTTGATCGCCTCAAGGCCGAGATCGCCGAGCACGGCCCCCTGACCGTCGCCCAGTACATGCACCGCGTCCTGCACGACCCGGAGCATGGCTACTACGCCACCAGGCCGGCGCTGGGTGCGAGCGGCGACTTCATCACCGCCCCGCTGGTCAGCCAGATGTTCGGCGAGTTGATCGGCCTTTGGGCCGCCGAGGTCTGGATGCGGCTGGGTTCGCCCAAACGCGTGCGCCTCGTTGAGATCGGCCCAGGCGACGGTACGCTGATGAGCGACATGCTGCGCGCCGCCAGAGCCGCGCCCGGTTTTCTCGACGCCGCCGGGGTCTGGCTGGTCGAGACCTCCTCGCCTCTGAAGGTCCGCCAGCAAGACCGACTGGGCGACCTGCATTGGGCTCATGAGCTTTCCGAAGTCCCAACCGGCGCCCCGCTGATCCTGATCGCCAACGAACTCCTCGACTGCCTGCCCGCCCGCCAGTTCATCCGCACCGAGACCGGCTGGGCCGAACGGCTCGTCGGCGCGGCCGAGGACGGCCTCACCTTTGGCCTGATGCCGCTGCACACGCCGCCCGCCGCCGACCTGCCGGACGGCCCGCCCGGCGAGATACTGGAGATATCACCCGCGCAGGCCGCCTTCGCCCAGACCGTCGCCGGCCGCATCGTCGCCGACGGCGGCGCGGCGCTGCTGATCGACTACGGCCGTGACGAGCCCGGCTTCGGCGACACCCTGCAGGCCCTGATCGACCACCGGAAGGTCCACCCCCTCGACCGCCCCGGCGAGGCCGACCTGACCGTGCATGTGGATTTCCCGACGGTGCTGGCCGCCGCCCGCAAGGCCGGCGCGGGAACCCGCTGCCTCACCCAGCGCGAGCTGCTGCGCCGGCTCGGCGTCGAGCAGCGGGCGGCCGCGCTCGCCGCCGCTCACCCGCTGCGCGCCGAGACCATCCATCGCCAGCTTGATCGACTCACCGCGCCCGACCAGATGGGGGACTTGTTCAAGGCCGCCTGCATCTTCCAGCCCGGCCTTGAGCCGCCGGGCTTCGAGGAGGCGATGTGAGCGACCTGCCGACGATCCAGTCCCCCCTGCTCAGCAGGGTCGAGGGCGTCCGCCACGCCTTCTTCACCCGCAAGGGGGGCGTCTCAACCGGCGTCTATGACAGCCTGAATGTCGGCCGGGGCTCCCGCGACGAGGCCGCCGACGTCGCCGAGAACCGCCGCCGCGCCGCCGCCTGGTTCGGGCTGATGCCGGACGCGCTGAACACCTGCTACCAGGTCCATTCCGCCCGCGCCCATTTCGCCGAGGCGCCGTGGGGCGCCTGGCGCCCGCAGGCCGACGCCGTCGTCACCACCCTTCCGGCCATCGCCGCCGGGGCGCTCGCCGCCGACTGCGCGCCGGTGCTGATGGTCGATCCCGAGGCCCGCATCGTCGCGGCCGCCCACGCTGGATGGCAGGGCGCGCTGACCGGCATCGTCGAGGGGACGCTGGAGCTGATGACGCGCCACGGCGCGCGGACCTCCCGCATCGTCGCCGCCATCGGACCCTGCATCGGCCCCGCCTCCTACGAGGTCGGCCTCGAATTCCTCGAGCGCTTCGGCGCCGACCAGCCCGGCTCCGAGCGCTTCTTCCGTCCGGCCGAAAACGAGGAGAAGCGCCGCTTCGACCTCCCCGCCTTCGTCCTCGACCGGCTGGAGCGCGCCGGGGTCGCCGAGGCCGAGTGGGTGGGCCACGACACCTGCGCCGAGGAGGACCTCTTCTTCTCCAACCGCCGGGCCCACAGGCGCAGCGAAGGCGACTACGGCCGGCTGCTATCGGCCATCATGCTGGAGTAGGGGTTTGTCGCGGCGCGCGCCGCTGCTAGAAGCCGCGCAGGCGTACCCTAAGCTCGCGAGTCGACCCGAATGAAGCTGCTGGCCGGCAACTCCAACCGCAGTCTGGCGCAGGCGATCGCCGAATATCTGGATATGCCGCTGACCAAGGCCCAGGTCCGCCGCTTCGCCGACAACGAGGTCTTCGTCACCATCGACGAGAATGTCCGGGGCGAGGACGTCTTCGTCATCCAGTCGACCAGCTACCCCGCCAACGACAACCTGATGGAGCTCCTGATCTGCATCGACGCGCTGAAGCGCGCGTCGGGACGGCGGATCACGGCGGTGGTGCCCTACTTCGGTTACGCCCGGCAGGACCGCAAGACCGGCGGGCGGACGCCCATCTCGGCCAAGCTCGTCGCCAACCTGATCACCCGCGCCGGCGCCGACCGGGTCCTGACCATGGACCTGCACGCCGGCCAGATTCAGGGCTTCTTCGACATCCCGACCGACAACCTCCTGCCCGCCCGGCGCATGGCCGACGACATCAAGAGCCACTACCGCAAGACCGACGACCTGATGATCGTCTCGCCGGACGTCGGCGGCGTGGTTCGGGCCCGCGCGCTCGCCAGCCGTCTTGGCGCCGACCTCGCCATCGTCGACAAGCGCCGCTCGGGCCCCGGCCAGAGCGAGGTCATGAACATCATCGGCGACGTCTCGGGCCGCCGCTGCATCCTCTACGACGACATCGTCGATTCCGCCGGCACGCTCTGCAACGCCGCCAAGGCGCTCATGGAACACGGCGCCACGGAAGTCGCCGCCTACGTCACCCACGGCGTGCTTTCCGGCGGCGCCGTCGAGCGGGTGAACGATTCCGTGCTCAAGGAGTTGGTGGTGACCGACTCCATCGAGGTCACTCCCAGCGACAAGGTCCGCGTCGTCTCCTGCGCCCCCCTGATCGGCGAAGCCATCCGCCGTATCGCCAACGAAGAGTCCGTCTCGAAGCTCTTCGACTGACGACAGGCCGCGCCAACGGCCAAGCTTGTCAAAACATGGTTAACGGTGACGCCGTCACATTGTGGTCAGTGTCACCGAAAATAGTTGGCCTTCAGAAGTGCCCACGGGGAAACTCCCGACTCATGCCGTTTAACCTCCCCCGCAAACTCCGCCTCGCCGCCGCCGGCCTCGCGCTCGCCGTGCTGACCGCCTGCGCCGCCGAAGCGCCACCTCCGCCGCCGCCTCCGCCGCCTCCGCCGCCGCCTCCGGCCATCGCGCTGGCGCCGAGCGTGCTGGAGGAAGCCGCCGCCTACCGCGCCTACATGCAGAAAACGACCGCGATCAGCCCACTGTTCATGGATGGCCTCGCCATCCAGAGCTCGCTGAAGACCGGCGCGGCCTACGAGCCCCGCCAGTTCCTGCGCGGCGCGATCGCCTACGCCGCCGTCGTGGCGCTGCAGGACCCGACCTTCGTGGCCGGCGTGCGCAAGTACGCGGTCAATCCGACCCAGCGCCGCGAGATCGCCACCCAGATGGTCGCCAACCCCGCCTATGTGGTCGGCATCGAGGGTTCCGACCGCGCCGCCGGACTGGTGACGCGGGCGCTGCAGGGCGACTCCACCCGCCTGTTCAGCTCCGGCCGCGCGGTCAAGCAGGCCGCCTACGACATCCAGCGCCAGGAGTGGTCGAAGGCGTTCGTGCCCGACCGCGAGATCCGGCTGATCAACGCCCGCATGCTGTCGACGACGCCGCAGCGCGCCGATCCGGCCGAGATCGCGGTCCTCGAACAGGCCAGCATCGGCGCTGTCCCCCTCGGCGTCAGCGGCGATCCGACGACCCCGCCCTATACGCCGCTGGTGATCCGCGGCCTCGCCGTGGCGGCCATGGCCGCGCTGGGCGAGGCGGGCGAACTCAACAGAGGCCAACTCGACACCCTGCTCTCGGACCCCGTCACCGCCTACTGCCTGAACATGGCCAAGCTGAACACCTATCAGTGCCTGGCCGTCTCCAAGCCGCACTTCGAGGACGTCTTCTGCCTCGGCCAGCACATCATGATGGACACCGGCCAGTGCCTGATGAAGGGCTCCGGCGCGCCGATGCCGATCATGGTGGCGACCAAGCCGCTGCAGCTGCCGCCGCCCACCGGGCCGGTAA
>CAMLRH010000150.1 GCA_946482375.1 uncultured Caulobacteraceae bacterium
TCGGCGGCGATCTCGTTGGCGCGCGCCGACAGGGTCTCGGCGCTCACCCGCATGTTGATGAAGCCCGGACCAGCGAGCTCGAGGCTGAGCAGCTCTGGCCGTCCTTCCAGCTTCTCCAGTACGGCGCCCGCGATCTCGCGCGGCGGCTTGCCGGCCTGCTTGGCGGCGGCCAAGGCGCCGTTGCACTGGAAGTCGGCCAGGTCGGGCCGGTCTGACGGCGTCACCCGCCCCAGTTCTGCGGGCAGGCCGAGGCTGGCGAAGGCGGCCTGAACCGCTTCGCCCAGCGCCGCTTTGAGGTCGCTCATGGGTTGGCGGAGGTCGCGGCCGTCTGCTGTCCGGCGGTGACGCGGAAGCGCTTGCCCTCGCGGTTGAAGGCGGCCATCTGCGGCGTCACCTCGAAGCCGACCAGCACCTCGAAGTTCGAGCCGCTGGTGGTGACGGCGGCGCGCGGGATGACGATGCCTTCCAGCGTGTCACGGACGCTGACGCGGTCCTTGCCGCCGAAGTTCACCGGCAGGTCGAACCACTCCTTGGCGATGACCGAGCGGTTGCGGTCGGTGACGGCGACCCAGTACTTGAAGGTCTTCTGGTCGGCCGTCGCCTGCGGGCCTTTGCCCAGCGCGAACAGCACCTCCATCCGCACCTGGATCGGATCGTCGTCCTTGTACTCGCAGCCAGCCGAGATGCCCTGGATCTCGCCGGTGTACATCACCGAGCTGGCGGCCTCGCGGTTATCGACGAACTCATGATAGCGGCCGGCGTCGTAGAGCACCTTCACGAAGGGGCACGGACCGGCGTTGCGCAGCGCGGGTAGCGGCGCGTTGGGCGTGTTCCACTCCTCGTCGCGCTTCTTCTTCTTGGCGGCCTCCTGCGCTTCCTTTTCAGGATCGTTGCGGCCGATCTGGGCGAACGCGGGCTCGAAGGCGAGGCCCGAGGCGATGAGGGCGGTCAAGGCGATGGCGGCGATGCGCATGTCACGTCCGGGAAACTGGAGGCCCAAAGGCCCCGACGGCCTTCAGCGTATGTTCCGCGTGATAAAGGCATATCCGCGGCGCCGCAACGCGTCCCGCTGGCGGCGGGCCCTTCAAACGCCTACCTTGCGGCCCAATGAACGCGCCCATTCGCCGCCCCAAGCTGACTGTCCTGCTCGCCGCGCCGCGCGGCTTCTGCGCCGGCGTGGACCGCGCCATCCAGATCGTCGAGCGCGCGGTCGAGAAGTACGGCGCGCCGATCTATGTGCGCCACGAGATCGTCCACAACCGCCACGTCGTCGAGCGGCTGAAGGCTTTGGGCGCGGTGTTCGTCGACGAACTGGACGAGGCGCCGGACGACCGGCCGGTGGTCTTCTCCGCCCACGGGGTGCCGAAGTCGGTGCCGGCGGAAGCGGCCTCGCGGCAGATGCTCTACCTCGACGCCACCTGTCCGCTTGTCTCCAAGGTCCACGTCGAGGCCCAGCGCCATTTCGACGCCGGCCGCGAGATCGTGCTGATCGGCCACGCCGGCCACCCGGAGGTCGTCGGCACCATGGGCCAGCTGCCCGAGGACGCGGTCGCCCTGATCGAGACGGTCGCGGACGCCGAGGCGTTCACCCCCCGCGATCCGGCCAACGTCGCCTTCGTCACCCAGACCACCCTGTCGGTCGACGACACCGCCGAGATCGTCGCGGCGCTGCGCCGCCGCTTCCCCGAGATCGCCGCGCCCCACAAGGAAGACATCTGCTACGCCACCACCAACCGCCAGGAAGCGGTGAAGCGGCTGGCCGCCCAGTGCGACCTGCTGCTGGTGGTCGGCTCACAGAACTCGTCGAACTCCGTGCGGCTGGTCGAAGTGGCCCTACGAGCGGGCGCGAAGGATGCCCGCCTCATGGACGACGCCTCCGGCCTCGATCCGGCCTGGCTCACCGGCGTTTCAACCGTCGGCATCACCGCCGGAGCGTCCGCGCCCGAGGTTCTGGTCCAGGGCGTCGTCGATGCGCTCGCCGCCCACTTCGACCTCACCGTCGAGGAACTCGGCCCCACCCGCGAGACCGTCACCTTCAAGCTGCCGCGCGTGCTGGTGGAATAGGCTGGGCATCCCCTCCTCCGATCGCCCCGGCGAAGGCCGGGGTCCAGATGGAAGGCTTGAAGGCGCAGTCCATAGCCGCGCCGCCTGTCCAGTCAGCCGTCAGCGTGTGAAATCTGGGTCCCGGCCTTCGCCGGGATGATCGGCTCGGACCGATCAGTTTCCGTAGCGTCCAGCTTTCAGTCCCGATACGCTTCCCTCCCATGAGCCTCGGGAGGGCCAATTCATGAGTTTCTTCGTCTACGCGCTGATCGTTCTGGCGGCGTTCGTGCTGTTCGCGGCGATCAAGATCGTCCCGCAGGGACGCGAGTTCACGGTCGAACAATTCGGCCGCTACACCCGCACGCTGAAGCCCGGCATGACCTTCCTGGTCCCCTTCTACGAGCGGATCGGCAAGCGGATGAACATGATGGAGCAGGTCCTCGACGTGCCCCAGCAGGAGGTCATCACCAAGGACAACGCGGTGGTGAAGGTCGACGGCATCGTCTTCATCCAGGTGATGGACGCCGCCGCCGCCGCCTATCGCGTCGACAACCTCAACTACGCCATCGCCCAGCTCTGCATGACCAACCTGCGGACCGTGGTCGGCTCGATGGAGCTCGACGAGGTGCTGAGCCAACGCGACCAGATCAACACGCGCCTTTTGGCCACCATCGACCACGCCACCAACCCTTGGGGCGTGAAGGCGACGCGGATCGAGATCAAGGACCTCACCCCGCCGCCCGACATCACCAACGCCATGGCCCGCCAGATGAAGGCCGAGCGCGAACGCCGCGCGGTCATCACCGAGGCCGACGGCGAGAAGCAGGCCGCCATCGCCCGCGCCGAGGGCGCCAAGCAGGCCGCCATCCTCGAGGCCGAGGGCCGCCGCGAAGCCGCCTTCCGCGACGCCGAGGCCCGCGAACGGGAAGCCGAGGCCGAAGCCAAGGCGACCACCTTTGTTTCCGAGGCCATCGCGCGCGGCGACGTCAACGCCATCAACTACTTCGTCGCCCAGAAGTACGTCGAAGCCTTTGGCGACCTCGCCCGCTCGCCGCAGCAGAAAACGGTGATCGTGCCGGCCGACTTCGCCGGCATCACCGGCTCGGTCGCGGGCATCGGCGAGTTGATCAAGTCGCTGACTGGCGGCGGTCCCGCGCCAGCGCGCGGAACCGCGGCGCCACGCACGGGAGGCTAGGGCATGGATTGGCTGGTCGACATCTACGCCAACTATCCGCTGCTGGTGTGGCTGGCGGTGGCGGCGCTGTTCCTCGCAGCCGAAGTCGCCACCGGCTCCGGCTGGCTGCTGTGGCCGGCAGGCTCGGCGGCTGTGGTGGCGGCGCTGACCTTCGTGCTGCCCGACAGCCTGCTTGTGGAACTCGCCGTGTTCGCCGCGCTGACCGGCGTGACCGCCCTCTTCGGACGGAAGTTCCTGCCCAAGGACATGGGCGTGGGACCGGACATCAACGACAACTTCGCAAGGCTGGTCGGTCGCCATGGGTCGGCGGTCTCCACCTTCGAGAACGGTCAGGGCCGCGTCTTCATCGACGGCAAGGAGTGGGCCGCGATCGCCGAAGGGGCCGCGCCGGACATGGGCCAGAAGGTCGAGGTCGTTTCGGCCGAAGGCGCGGTCCTGAGGGTGCGGGCGGCCTGATCTTCCCCCACAGGGGGAAGTGGCCCGAAGGGCCGAAGGGGGCCTTCCGACTTACCCCCTCACCCGCTTCGCGGAGCTCCCCCAGAGGGGGAGCATCTATCGGTTGCCGTCGAGCCAGATCCGAAGCGCCTTCAGGAACGGGATCGCGGCCTCGAACTCGCCGTCCGTGAAGGCCTCGCGCAAGCCGACGTAGTAGGGCCGCAGCGCCGCGATGGCCTGCTCGTAGGCCGCCGCCCCGGCGGGCGTCAGCGAGACCAGCTTGCGGCGACCGTCAACCTTGTCCGGAACGATGTCGACGAAGCCCTGCGCCTCCAGCCGCTGCAGGGTGTTGGTCATGGCGCCCTTGGTCACCTGGAAAGCGCGCGCCAGCTGGGCCGGCGTTTCGACGCCGCCGCGCCGGCAGAAGTGGGTCAGGACGCCGAACTGGGCGGCGCTCATGCCGTCCGGCAGCGAACGCTCCAGCCGGGCCGTGACCAGCTGGTCGATGATGCCGATCTCGGTGAAGACCTGGACATCGGGGCGGTCTTTCGCCTGGCTCATGCGGGGGCTAGGTTCGCTGGCAGACCGCGCCGAGGCGCCGGCGGGACGGTGCGGGCAAGCCCGATGCGCGCCAGCATCTGGATGCGCCCGCCCTCCGACGCGAGTTCGCGGTGGACGGCGGTGTAGAGCGGCTTCTGGGTCTCGTACTCTTGAAGAACCTGGCTCCAGGGATGCATGGCGATGCCCATTGCCGTGGCCGCGAGGTTGGAGCGCAGATAGGCCGCTCCCGCCGCCAGCTGTTCGGCTCGCGTGTCGCCCGCGGTCGCGATCCAGACAAAGCCGCGCGCCGTGTCGGCCGCCTTCTTCAAGAAGGCCAATGACTGGTCGAAGGCGAAGCTTCCCGGCTGCTTCATGCGCGCCTGAGTGAGCAAACCCGCGCCGTGCAGCGCATCAATGGCCGCGCCTTCGATGGAAATGCCGTAGCGGTGCGCGGCCACATCGCGCGCGCCGAGGAAGGTGCGGTCGACACTTTCGCGGTGCGCCAGCGGCGTGTGCGCCTCGACCTTGGCGCCCTCGAAGACCAGCGCCTTCAGCCGTTCGACCCGGTCGTACTCCACGGTGAAGCCCGGCCGGACCGGCGGGTTCTCGCCGGCGAAGGCGACCGTCTGGGCGGCGTGCGCGGGGACCAGACGCTTGGCGTAGGGCCTGCGGTTCGTTCGCCGCTCCGGGACATAGCGGAACAGCGGGTCCTCCTCGGCGCCCTTGGCGAAGCGGACTCGCGCGACCGGCCGTCCGTCCAGCAGCGGCGGTTCGCCATCTGGAAACGGCTCGATGATCGCCGCCCGGCCTTCCCGCGCCGCCGCCATCCGCAGCAGTTCGAGGAAAGCGCCGCAGCCGATGACGATCTGGCGGTTGAAGGGGTCGGTGATCGGCAGCAGCCGCGTCGTATCGACGTGAAGCGTTATAACATCCGGCTCGCGGAGGTCGGCGAGCCAAGGCTGCATGTTGTGGGGATTGGGCGCGAGGATAGCCCACGCCAGCGCCCGCTTGCGGTAGTCCGCCTCGCCCGCGCCCGGAGAGGTCCAGGCGCTACGGGCCTCCTCGGCATCGTCACATCCAGCCAGCGTGGCGAGGACAACGCCCCCACCCGCAAGTCTGATAAAGTCGCGTCGATGATAGTTCATGATTGAACTATCTAGTTCAACGTTGAACTTGTCAAGCCTCGCCGAGGGTCTGCTTCATCCCTAGCCGGGCCAACTCGTCCGCGCGCTCGTTCAACTCATGCCCCGCGTGGCCCTTCACCCAGCGCCAGTCGACCTCGTGACGCGCGCGCGCCTCGTCGAGACGCCTCCAGAGATCGTCGTTCTTCACCGGCTTCCTGTCGGCGGTCTTCCAGCCGCGGACCTTCCAGCCGTGGATCCACTGGCTGATGCCATGCATGACGTACTGGCTGTCGGTGTGGAGCTCGACACGGCAGGGCTTCTTCAGCGCCTCCAGCGCCTGAATCGCCGCCATCAGTTCCATGCGGTTGTTGGTGGTCGCGAGGTCGCCGCCCAGCAGTTCCTTCCGCGTCCCGTTGGCGGCGATGAGGATCGCACCCCAGCCGCCCGGTCCCGGATTCCCGCGGCAGGCGCCGTCGGTGTAGATCACCACCTTGGGCGTCACGCGCTCTCGCCCATCAGCGCAAGCCCCGCCCGATGGACGGCCAGCTTGCGCTCGTACTCCAGCGGGTCCTTGGGCCGCACCAGCGCCCCTTCGGGGGTGGCTCCCCAGTCGGCGAGTCGGGTCAAAAAGAACCGCATCGCCGCCCCGTGCGCGAGCATGGGCAGGGACGCGCGCTCCTCGTTCGAGAGCGGCCGGCGCTTCTCATACCCCTGCACCAGCGCCCGCGCCGAGGTCAGGTTGAAGCTGCCGTCCGGCTCGAAGCACCAGGCGTTCAGCGCAACAGCGATGTCGTAGGCGAGCTGGTCGTGACACGCGAAGTAGAAGTCGATTGCGCCGGCGAAGCGGCCGTCCTGGAAGAAGACGTTGTCCGGAAAGAAATCTGCGTGGATAACGCCCTCGGGCAGGCCCTTCGGCCACCCGGCGGCGAAGGTCGCCAGGTCGCTTTCGATGGTGGCGGCCAGCCCAGGTTTAAGCCCTTCCGCCCGTTCGCGCAGCGGGTGAAACATCCGCGCCCAGTGCTCGTGGCCAAGCGTGTTCTGCCGCCGCCCCTTGAAGCTCTCGCCCGCCACGTGCAGCCAGGCCAGCCCCTCGCCCGCCTCGCGGCAGTGGGCGGC
>CAMLRH010000151.1 GCA_946482375.1 uncultured Caulobacteraceae bacterium
CGGTGCCGAGCGGCGGGTCCTGGATGGCGATGGCGACGCCGCGCTTGGCGGCATGGTCGGCGACCCGCGGGCTATGGGCCCCCGCCACCAGCACGATCCGTTCGCAGCCCAGAGCCTGCGCCGCGTCGATGGCGTGGTCGACCATGGTGCGGCCGGCGACGGTGTGCAGCACCTTCGGCGTCGGCGACTTCATGCGCGTGCCCTGACCGGCGGCGAGGATCACGGCGGCGCGGGCTGTCATTCAGGCACTCCGACTCGGCAGGCGTTGCATCCTCCCTGCGTTTAGCCGAAACGCGGGCGCGATGCATGACCTGCCAGACCTCACCGGCGCGACCATCGCCTTCGACCTGGACGGTACGCTGGTCGACACCGCGCCCGATCTCGTGGGCACACTCAACGCTATCCTTGTCGACGAGGGCCTGGCGCAGCTCGCCTTCGACGACGTGCGCCCAATGATCGGCCGCGGCGCTCGCGCCCTGCTGGAGCGCGGTTTCGCCGCCGCCGGGCGGCCGTTGCCGCCGGCGCGATCCGATGCCCTGCTGGCCCGCTTCATCGACCTCTACCTGTCCCGTATCGCCGACGAGAGCCGCCCCTTCCCTGGCCTCGAGCCGGCGCTAGGCGCGCTGCGGGACGCCGGCGCGCGACTGAGCGTCTGCACCAACAAGCCCACCCGCCTTTCGCTCGCCCTGCTCGATGCGCTTAGCCTCACCTCATGGTTCGACGCCATCGTAGGGCCTGACACCGCCGGCTTCGCCAAACCCGACCCGCGCCACCTGTTCGCGGCCGTCGGTTCACCGGCCCGCGCCCTCCTGGTCGGCGACAGCGAGACGGACATCAACACAGCCCGCAACGCGGGCGTGTCGATCGTCGCTGTCAGCTTCGGCTACACCGAAGTCCCGTGCGCCGACCTCAATCCGGACGCCCTGATCGACAGCTTTGCGGAGTTGCCCGCGGCGATCGCTCGCCTGCTCTAGGCGCGCGTCCGCCGCAGGAAGTCCAGGAACAGCAGGGCGAAGGCCGCATCGCCCATGACCAAGGCCGGCAGCTGCGGCCCGACCTCGCCGCGCAGCCAGGGCGTAACGACCAGCGCCACGGCGATCAGCTTGCCCACGGCCGCCAGCAGGATGATCGGGCGGTAGCGGTCGGGCTCGCGCCCGATCATGGCGTAGATGACGCCGACCATCGCCGCCAGCAGCCCGGCCAGGTTGGCGAACACCAGGTTCTCGCCTTCGGCCGGCTCGATCCCCAGCCGCGCCTGCATCAGCGGCTTCAGGAACACGAGCGAGAGCCCGATCAGGATGTTGAAAGCGGCGGCCGTGCCGAACAGCCAGCGAGCGTAGATCTGCATGTGTCTCCCCCGTCGGCGCGAGCATGGACCGGAAACGGGGCGGGCTCAAATGACGCAGGGGTCACGCGCCTGCCCCTCGGTTAGCGTGGCCGCGCCGGTTTCGTGGGGAGTGGGATGCGTGGAGTAGGAATCGTGGCCTTGGCGACGCTGGCCGCCGCCTGCAGCGGACGCGAGCGGGTAACCGCCGATCCGCTGGACATGGTGCAGGCCAAGCTCGTCATGATGCCGGAGGAGTCCAACGCCATGGAGATCGCCATGCAGGCGATGGGCACGGACTTCTATCTGGAGCCCCGGTCCGACGAGTTGGTCTGGCACTTCACCAAAAACGGTGCGGACTACTGCCGTTTCACCGCCAGGCTGGTGGCGGCGGGGCCCAACAGGACCCGCATTATCACTCGCGCGGAAGACGCCGCGGACGCCGCCGATGCGGCCGTAGCCGAGGGCCGGAAGCGCCCCGACTACAGCTATCTCTGTGGCGTCGCCCATATCGCCGGCGACGAGAGCGTCGCCGCCACCCTGGAAAGCCGCCCGGCGAACACTAAAGCCATCTACGACCGCATCGCCCGCAACGTGGCGCGCAACCCAGCCTCGATGATGCGCGCTGCCGAAGCCGCCATGGACGACGCCGCCGCCGAGATGGAGCCGCACGACCCCTGCGAGGACTACAGTTCCCAACGCTGCCGCGACTGGGAAAGCCTGCAAGCCGCGCGGGAAGAACAACGGCGCGAGGACGCGGCGAGGCCTCTGCCGCCAGGTGCGTTCAGGATGAAATGAGACGTGGTGGATGCGACAGGGATTGAACCTGTGACCCCCTCGGTGTGAACGAGGTGCTCTCCCGCTGAGCTACGCATCCGCCTCGGGAAGGGCCGGGTCTATAGCGGTCGGGGGACCCAGCGGCAAGTCAGGAACATGGGCGCGGACAAGGGGTTGGTACAGGCTGATCCCCAGGAGAAGCCGCCATGCCAGACGATGCCCGCCCGCCCCAGCATCAGGACCACCAGCCCGGCAGCCGCGCCGAGATGGAGCCGCGCCCACGCGACTGCGCGCTCGACTACAAGGGCTCGGGCAAGCTGACCGGCAAGGTCGCCATCGTCACTGGCGGCGACAGCGGCATCGGCCGCGCGGTGGCGGTCGCTTTTGCCAAGGAAGGGGCCGACATCGCTTTCCTCTACAAGGACGAGCGCTGCGACGCGCAGGGGGCGGCGAAGCTTATCACCGAGGCGGGCCGGCGCGCGCACGGCTTTATGGGCGATCTCGGCGATCCCACGTTCTGCCGCGAGGTGGCGGAGAAGACGGTCGAGCGGCTGGGCCGCATCGACATCCTCGTGAACAACGCCTCCGAGCAGCATGTTCAGGAGCGGCTGGAGGACATCCCGCCCGAGCAGCTGGAGCGGACCTTCCGCACCAACGTCTTCGGCATGTTCTATCTGACCCAGGCCTGCCTGCCGCACATGGGGGAAGGCGCGGCGATCGTGACGACGGCCTCGGTGACGGCGTTCAAGGGCAACCCGACGCTGGTCGACTACAGCGCCACCAAGGGCGCGCAGGTCGCCTTCACCCGCTCGCTGGCCGAACAGCTGACCGAGCGGAAGATCCGCGTAAACGCCGTCGCCCCGGGTCCGGTATGGACGCCGCTGATCCCCGCCTCGTTCGACGCCGAAAAGGTGGCCAAGTTCGGCCAGGACAACCCGCAGGGGCGCGCCGCCGAGGCCGATGAGATCGCGCCGGCATTCGTCTACCTGGCCAGCGACGACAGCCGCTTCGTCACCGGCCAGGTGATCCACGTGAACGGCGGTTCGTACTACGGCTAGAAAGCGAGCGGCGCTTTGGGGCGTTAAGGGAGGACGGGTGGTCTGCTAGGGTGGCGGCCGCTGACTCGTGGGGAACGCAGCCGTCGCATGGAAGCCGCCGCCGACTTCAGTTTCGAGAAGGGGGACCAGGGCGACGTCGCCGTGCTCACGGGCGACTGGACCACGGTGACGCTGGGCGACGCCGGCCACCGCCTGGCCCATGCCCTGAAGGGGGCCAAGCAACCGTCGCTGGACCTCACTCGCATCGGCCGCTGCGACACCCACGGGGCCTACACCATCGTCCGCTCGGCCGACGGCCTGACCGAAGGCGGCGAACTGAAGGCGCGGCCGGAGACGAAGCGCCTGCTCGACCTGGTGGCCGAGGCGCGCCAGACCGAGAAGCCGCGCCTACGCCGGCCCGGCGGCTTCCAGCTGCTGGTCGAGCGGATCGGTCGCGGCGTCATTACGCTGGGATGGGACACGCTGGCGACCATCGCCTTCACCGGGCGGGTGCTGACGACGCTGGGCCGCGCCATCGTGCGGCCGGGCCGCATCCGCTGGGCCTCGATCGTCTCGCTGTGCGAGCGGGCCGGGCTGGACGCCATCCCCATCGTCGCCACCACCGCCTTCTTCATCGGCGCGGTTGTCGGGCTGATCGGCGCCAACATGCTGAGCCAGTTCGGCGCCCAGGTGTTCGCCGTCGAGCTGATCGGCATCGCGGTGCTGCGCGAGTTCGGCATCCTGATCGCGGCCATCCTGCTGGCCGGCCGCTCGGCCTCGGCCTTCGCCGCCGAAATCGGCTCGATGAAGATGAACGACGAGATCGACGCCATGCAGGTTCTAGGCGTCGACCCCTACGACGGGCTGGTGCTCCCGAGGTTCGTGGCGCTGGTCATCATGATCCCGCTGCTGACCTTCGTGTCGAACGTGGCGGGAATCATCGGCGGCCTGCTGGTCACCTGGACGGTGCTGGATCTGACGCCGGCCTTCTTTATCCAGCGCATCGTCGACAATGTCGGGGCGACGCACTTCTGGGTCGGCATGTCGAAGGCGCCGGTGATGGCGGCGGTCATCGCCGGTATCGGCTGCCGCCAGGGACTGCTGGTCGCCGGCGATGTGGAATCGCTCGGCCGGCGGGTCACCTCGGCGGTGGTCCACGCCATCTTCTCGATCATCCTGATCGACGCCGCCTTTGCCCTCTTCTACATGGAGATCGACGTTTGAGCGCGGCGGAGGACATTCGCGACGACGCGCATCCGCCGATCCAGGTCGAGGGGCTGGTCTCGCGCTTCGGCGCCCACGTCGTCCACGACGGCCTCGACCTGACCGTGAACCGCGGCGAGGTGCTGGGCGTCGTCGGCGGTTCGGGCTCGGGCAAGTCGGTCCTGCTGCGCACCATCATCGGGCTGAAGAAGCCCGACGGCGGTCAGGTGCGGCTGTTCGGCCATGACACCGACCAGATCAGCTACTCCCAGTGGTCGGGCATCGAACGCCGCTGGGGCGTGCTCTTCCAGCACGGCGCCCTCTTCACCGCGCTGACGGTGAAGGAGAACGTCATGGCGCCGATGCGCGAGCACACCAGGCTGTCGGACGCCGAGCAGGACGAACTCGCCGACCTGAAGATCGCGCTCGTCGGCCTGCCGATCAGCGCCGGCGCGCTGAAGCCCGCCGAACTGTCAGGCGGCATGATCAAGCGGGCGGCGCTGGCCCGGGCGCTGGCGCTGGACCCGGAACTCCTGTTCCTCGATGAACCGACGTCGGGCCTCGACCCCATCGGGGCGGCGGCCTTCGACGAGCTGATCCGCGACCTGTCGGAGAGCCTCGACCTGACCGTTTTCATGATCACCCACGACCTCGACAGCCTCTATGCGATCACTGATCGGGTGGCCGTCATCGCGGACAAGAAGATCGTGGCGACCGGGCCGGTAGCGGAACTTGAGCGTTCCGAGCATCCTTGGATACGAGAGTATTTCCTGGGTCCGCGCGGCAGGGCGGCCGTGCAGGCGCACCAACGCGGGCCTAAGGGGAAGGGCTGAATGGAAAGAAACGCCAACTACGCGCTTGTCGGCTTCGCCTCGCTGATCCTGCTGGTCGGCCTGGCGGTGTTCGTCTTCTGGCTCGCAAGGTTGCAGTTCAACCGCGACTTCGACGACTACGACATCCTGTTCCTGGAACCGGTGCGCGGCCTCTCCGAAGGCGGCGAGGTCCACTTCAACGGCATCAAGGTCGGCGAGGTCACGCGCCTCCAGCTCGACAAGCGCGACCCCAACCGCGTCATCGCCGGCATCCGCATCACCTCCGACGCCCCGGTGCGCGTCGATAGCCGCGCCACACTGGAGCCGCAGGGAGTGACTGGCGTGAACTACGTCCAGATCACCGCCGGCACGCCCTCGAAGCCGTTGCTGAAGGACACGGTGCCGGAGAACGAAACGCCGGTGATCCTGTCTCAGCGATCGACCATCTCGGACCTGCTGGAAGGCGGCGGCACCGTGCTGTCGCGCACCATCGAGGCGCTGGATCGCATCAACCGGGTGCTGTCCGACCAGAACATCCGCACCTTCTCGGCCGCCGTCAGCGACGTGCAGTCGGTCACCGCCGAGCTTCGTGAGCGCAAGCAGATCATCGCCGACGCCCAGCGCGCCCTGCAGCGCGCCGAAGAGGCCGCCGACGAGATCGCCAAGCTCAGCCGCACCACCCGCGAGATGGTCGACACCGACGGCCGCCGCACGCTGGCCAACGCCGCCGACGCGGCCGAGGAGGTCAAGGCCGCCGCCAGGGACGCCCGCTCAATGATCTCCAAGCTGGAAGGCCCGACGACGGAGTTCGCCACCACCGGCCTGCCGCAGCTGACCCAGGCGATCATCGAGATCCAGTCGGCGGCGGAATCGCTGGAGCGGCTGTCCAGCGACCTGCAGAAATCGCCGCGCGGCGTGCTCACCAAACAGCCCAGCGAGGAAGTGGAGGTTCCGCAATGAGGCTTTCAAGGACCCTCATCGCGATAGCGGTGGCCGTCCCTCTCGCCGGCTGCGCGTCGATGCTGTTCGGCAAGGGCGACCCGGTCCAGCTCTACCGCTTCGGAGCCGAACCGGCGACGACGGCGGCAGTAAGCGGCAGCCGTTTCGGCGTGCTGAAGGGCTCGACCGACTTCGTCGAGGCCGCGGCCGGGGACAAGATCCTGACGCTCACGCAGGGCCAGGCGGCCTACATCAAGGACGCCCGCTGGGTCTCGCCCGCCTCGATCCTGTTCGACGAACTGGTCGACCGCACCTTCCAGGGCTCCGACGGCCGCGCGCG